>CAKMOD010000048.1 GCA_927910885.1 uncultured Prevotella sp.
GTTACTCTGTCTCCCCTTTACCCTATCCGCAAACAACTTGTTTACTCGTCAACCAGTCAACTTGTCAACTCCTCAACTTATCCACAAAACCTAAGGTATTCTTGTATTATTTTAATATCTTTGCATAATCATTAAAGAGTCAATACGCAAAAAGAAAAATAAGACAATGACAAGTACCGAACTCAAAGACCTTGAAAGCCGTCTGTGGCAATCTGCCGATATGTTGCGTGCTGGTGCGCACCTCGCTGCTAACAAGTACAGCCAACCTATCCTTGGTCTTATCTTCCTCCGTTATGCCGATGTGCTTTTCAAACAGCATAAGGAGGAGATTGATGCAGCCTATAACGAGTATAAGGGCACACGCATGGAGCGTAGCTATAAGGATATCGCCATAGAGAAGTGTGGCTTCTTCTTGCCTGAATGTGCTTATTTCGACTATCTCAATGATGCCCCCGACGATGCTCAAAAGGCGTTGTTGGTAAAGGCTGCGATGGAGGCGATTGAGCATGAGAACCCACGCATGGACAGTGTCCTACCAAAGGAAGTCTACGGACAGTTGGTGCCTGAGGAAGAACCGGAGCTACTGAGTCGTATCGTACGTGTATTCAAAGACATCCCTGAGAATATCAGTATTGACATCTTCGGACAGATTTACGAATACTTCCTTGGCAACTTTGCCCTTGCTGAAGGTCAGGGTGGAGGAGCCTTCTACACCCCAGCCAGTGTCGTACAGTATATGGTCGAGGTGCTACAACCAGCCACTGGCGACAAGAAGTTTCTTGACCCAGCCTGCGGTTCGGGCGGTATGTTCGTTCAGGCAGCACGCTATATGCACCGCCACAATGCCACCAACGAACAGATGATGAACTTCCGTTGCTATGGCGTGGAGAAAGAGCCTGACACGGTAAAGTTGGCAAAGATGAACCTTCTACTCAACAATGTGCGTGGCGAGATTACGGAGGCAAACTCTTTCTATAGCGATCCTTACAATGCTGTCGGACAGTTTGATTATGTCATGGCTAACCCTCCGTTTAATGTCGATGAGGTGGTTGTTGAGAGGGTGACAGACGATGCACGCTTTAACACCTATGGTGTACCACGCAACAAAACAAAGTCTGCAAAGAAGGCTTCTGACAAGAAGGAGACCGTACCTAATGCCAACTATCTATGGATTGGCTATTTTGCCACAGCCCTCAACGAGCAAGGTAAGGCAGCACTTGTTATGGCAAACTCTGCCAGCGATGCAGGAGGCAGCGAACTCGAGATACGTAAGAAGATGATTGAGGACGGCATCATCAGTCAGATGGTGACCCTCCCCAGCAATATGTTCTCTACCGTAACCCTCCCTGCCACACTCTGGTTCTTCAATAAGCAGCGACCAAAGAAAGACGAGATTCTCTTTATTGACGCTCGTAACATCTTTACACAGGTAGACCGTGCACACCGTAAGTTCTCTGACGAGCAGGTGAAAAACCTCGGAATTATCTCTCGCCTTTATGAGGGCGACAGCGATGCTTTCTGGGCATTGGTCGATGAGTATAAGGCAGAAGACAAGCAGAGCGAGGCTGACTGGCTCTTAGAACGTTGGCCAGACGGCAAGTATCAAGACATTGTCGGTCTGTGTAAGGTAGCGAAGCTTGAAGGTGAAGATGGCATCATCGACAACGATTATAGCCTCAACGCAGGACGATATGTGGGCGTAGTGATCGAAGACGACGGAATAACCGAAGAGGAATTCCGTACCGAAATGCTATCGCTAAATTCAGAGTTTGCCAAGCTGTCGGCTGAAGCTAAGGACTTGGAGAGTGAGATTGAAAAGAACTTAAAGGAGTTGTTGGGGGAGTAGAATGGAGTTAACGAAATGGCTATTAGGAGAGGTATTAGATAACTACGATTATCTTCGCAAGCCTCTATCATCCATACAACGTGCATTATTCAAAGGTGAATATCCTTATTATGGTGCGCAAGGTATAATTGATTACGTTGCTGATTATAGATGTGAGGGAGAATTTTTATTAGTTGCTGAAGATGGTGAAAATCTATCTTCAAGAAATGCACCTATAGCCCAAATAGCTAAAGGTAAATATTGGGTAAATAATCACGCTCATATTGTAAGAAATAATAAACACTCTGATTTACAATATATCTGTTATTTATTAAATAATTTAGACATTGCAGGCTACGTAACAGGATCTGCTCAACCCAAACTTAGCCAAGGTAACTTAAATAAAATAAAAATACAATTACCTTCTCTCTCCACCCAGCAGAAGATAGCCTCTATCCTCTCCTCCTATGACCGCCTTATCGAGAATAACACTCGTCGTATCCGTTTGTTAGAGCAGATGGCAGAGAACCTTTATAAAGAGTGGTTCGTCCGTTTCCGATTCCCTGAACACGAGAATGTAGAAATGGTTAATGGATTGCCTAAAGGATGGAAAGTTGAGAGAATAAAGGAATGTGTAAAACGTCTCCATTTTGGGCGAACATATAAAGCTAAAGAGCTGTCTCAGGACGGAGAGATAATAGTTATTGACCAATCTACTTCCGACTTTTTGGGATTTCACAACAACGCACCAGATCATCACGCAACATTTAATTCTCCAATTATCTTATTCGGAGACCATTCTTGTAAATTCTGTTTGATGACAAGAGACTTCTCGCTTGGCGAGAATATAATTCCTTTCATATCAAAGGATACAAAACAAATCGATAATTACTATTTATATTTTGCAACTCACAAACTAATTGTAACAGAAGAATACAAAAGACATTGGGGACGTTTATCCTCGATGAAGATATTGATTCCCACAATAAATATCCAACAGAAATTTAATAAGTTGATTATAAAAAATGAGAAGATGAAGAAACTTCTTTTCATTCAAAACCAACACCTCACTCGCCAGCGTGACCTTCTCCTTCCACGTTTGATGAGTGGCAAACTTGAAGTTAAATCTTAACAAAATAGTCTATTATGAAATCGTTTATCAGTGAAGACGACATAGAGCAGACCCTTTGTACCCGACTATCGCAACCAGAGTTCGGATGGAAACGTATTGAGTGTGACCCAAGTGTGGAGGCACAAGACGACGTTAGCAAGACGGGGCGTCGCAATTCGTCAGAGTGTATCTTACCTGCAGTGTTCCTTACTGCCTTAGAACGACTTAACCCACAGATTGACAAGAGCATCTTAGCGCAGGTAGTAGCCGACTTCCGTAAGGATTATACGGGTAAGGACATGATGGACACAAACTATAAGTTCTATAACTATCTGCGCAATGGCATCAATGTAAAGGTGAAGAAGAATGGCAAAGACGACTTTGACATCGTTCGGCTGATAGACTTTGATAATGTAGAGAACAACGACTTCCACTGTGTCAATCAGATGTGGATAAAGGGTAGAATTCGTTATCGTCGCCCTGATGTCCTCTTGTTTGTCAATGGACTTCCAATGGTCTTCATCGAGTTGAAGAACTCTACCGTAAAGATAAAGGAAGCCTATGAGAAGAACCTCGTTAGCTACCGAGAAGATATACCCAATATCTTTGCACTAAACCAGATATGCGTACTCTCAAATGGTATGCAGACGAAGTTGGGTGCTTGGAACTCTAAGTATGAATTCTTCTTCGACTGGCTAAAGGTCAACGATGAACATGAGAAACTCGACCGTGAGCATATAGCTGAGTATGGTCTTTCAATCATCAACCTCATTGACGGCCTTTTCCGCAAGGAACGCCTGTTAGACTATATCGAAAACTTTATCTTCTTTGACAATAAGCGCGTGAAGATTATCGCTAAGAACCACCAATACTTAGGCGTAAACAACCTCATGAAGAGCGTGGAACGCAGAGAAGAACTAAAAGGAAAGTTAGGTGTGTTCTGGCATACGCAGGGTTCGGGTAAGAGCTATTCGATGGTGATGTTTGTACGAAAGGTAAGGCGCAAGTTAAAGGGCAACTTCACCTTCCTCGTCATTACCGACAGAGACGACCTCGACACGCAGATACACAAGACCTTCGTGCGCAGTGAGGTTATTGGCGAGAAAGAAGAGTGCCAGCCAAAGAATGCAGCCCAGTTACGTGAGTTTCTTAGTGGTAACAAACCGATGGTCTTCACCCTGATACATAAGTTTCAGTATGATAAGACAAAGAAATATCCCGTCCTCTCTGAGCGCAATGACATCTTTGTCTTAGTAGACGAGGCACATAGAACACAGTATAAGCAGTTGGCAGAGAATATGCATACAGGTCTGCCTAATGCTAACTACATCGCCTTTACAGGAACCCCTTTGTTAGGTTCAAAGCGATTGACCAACCAATGGTTTGGCGACTATGTATCAGAATATAACTTTGCACAAGCAATTGAAGATGGTAGTACGGTGCGCTTGTACTATAGTCGTCGAGTGCCAGAGGTGGGATTAGAGAATAACTGGCTTGACTCAGACATTGACAAGATTGTCGAAGAAGAAGAACTCAACGACAGAGAAAGAGAACTCTTAGAGAACTCCTCCTCACGTATCTTAGAGGTAATCAAGCGCGACGGACGTCTTGATCGTATTGCACAAGACATTGCCCACCACTTCCCAAGACGAGGTTTCTTAGGAAAAGGAATGGTAGTCAGTGTGGATAAGTACACGGCTGTGAAGATGTATGAGAAGGTGCAACACTACTGGGGAGAAGAGAAGAAAGCCCTCATCAAGGAGCGCAACGCTGCCAAGACGAAGGAAGAACGTGACGAGCTGACAGCACGATTAGACTATATGAATAAGGTGGAGATGGCTGTCATCATCAGTGAAGAGGCTGACGAAGTAGAGAAGTTCAAAGCACAAGGATTAGACATCACTGTTCATCGCAACAAGATGAAGAGATAACACCAGAGGGAAAAGACATAGAAGACAGATTTAAAGATAAGGACGATCCACTAAGTTTGGTCTTTGTATGTGCGATGTGGCTCACAGGCTTTGACGTTCCTTCGCTCTCAACCCTTTATCTTGACAAGCCTATGAAGGGTCATACACTGATGCAAGCGATTGCTCGTGCTAACCGTGTATTCCCCGGTAAGAGCTGCGGTATCGTAGTAGACTATGTCAATGTGTTTAAGTATATGCAGCAAGCACTGTCTGACTATGCCTCAAATGGTGAGGAAGGTGCAGAGTTCCCAGCAAAGGATATTACGCAGTTAATCACAACCATTGACGGTTGTATTGAGGAGTGCGACTCCTTCTTACAAGGATTAGGGATAAGATTAGATAAGATTATCACCGATGGTGACACACTTGACAAACTGGAGTCCTTGCGATTGGCATACGACAAAATCCTTGAGAAAGACGAGAGTAAAAACAGGTTTAAGGTGATGAGTAACCTTATGATGAACCTGCATGATGCTGCAAAGCCAGAGATATTTGAACTTGGATGGAAGAATGAGAAGTTCTCTCCACTGAGTTATCTCAATGGGCTGTTCTGTAACAGAATAGATGATGAGAAACTAAGAAGGGCAAAAGAGAAGATGAGCTACACACTGGACGATAGCGTTACGGTGATGGTTGCAGAAGACAAGCCACAATATAGTATTCATCAGAGTAAGGTGATCGACTTAAGTAAATTAGATATAGAAAGTATTCGTAAGTCTATCAATGCAACTCCTTATAAGTCAATGGAGATTGATAACCTCCGCACCTTTATAGAAACAGCGTTGGAACAGTTGATTAATAAGAACTGTACCAGAGTGCCATTCTCTCAAAGATACAAGAATATCATTGACACCTATAATGCAGGTGGTACGGAGAATGAGGATTACTATGAGAAGTTGTTACAGCTGATTGATGAACTCAAGAAAGAGCAGGGACGGTCGGCAGATATGGGATTAAGGGAGGAAGAACTTGAAATCTACGACCTTCTTATCCAAGGTAGAAAACTAACAAAGGATGAAGAGAAGGAAGTTATCCTTGCTTCTAAAAACCTCTATAACAAGTTGGTGGAGGAAAAAGAAAGATTGTTGGTGGTTGACTGGTATAAAGACCCACAACCAAAGACAAAGGTGTTGGGACTGATACAACGGTCGCTGGATAAGGATTTGCCAAAAGCCTACGACAGAGAGGTGTTTTCTAATAAGACAAACCTACTACTGGATCACTTTGTTGATATGGCAGTACAGGGTTATGGATGGATATCCTAATACTTAACGCTCCTCCTTTTCATTAGGAAGGATTTACTGGCTACATATATTTGTATATATACCCTCCTTGCATTCCTTCCATGAATTGGCTACCTTTGTAACAGAAAGAATCATTCATCAATTTGCTTCAAAAAAATGAAAAAGATATTGTTATTACTGATACTAATGATGTCGTTGCTTACTGCACATGCACAAGCACCGATGAAGGGAGGCGAATGGAAGGACAGCGCGGGCAAGCATATTAATGCACACGGCGGAAACATCATTCGCTATAAGGGTACGTATTATTGGTATGGTGAGAGCCGTTCAGTGGATGGGAAACCGTACAGTTCGCTGGGAGTCAGCTGTTATACATCAAAGGATCTAACGAACTGGACGAACAGGGGGCTGGTGCTGCCTGTGAGCAATGAAGCAGGTAGCGACATCGAAGGGGGTTGTATCATTGAACGACCAAAGGTGCTGTATAATAAGCAGACACGGAAGTTTGTGATGTGGTTCCACTTGGAGTTGAAAGGACGTGGCTATGGGGCAGCTCGTGCAGCAGTCGCAGTGAGCGACACACCACTTGGTCCATTCCGTTTTGTGCGGTCGGGACGTGTCAATGCAGGAATCTATCCAATAGGCTTCTCAAAGACTGACACAACAGACTTACGACAGTGGCTTCATGAGCCAGAATATAAAGCATGGTGGACGCCTGCTTGGTACAAACAGATAGAGCGTGGAATGTTCTTTATGCGTGACTTGGAAGGCGGTCAGATGTCACGTGACATGACGATTTTTGTCGATGATGATGGTAAGGCATATCATATCTATTCGTCGGAGGATAACCTCACCCTACATATTGCGCAGCTCACGGACGACTATATACAACATAATGGTACTTTTGTACGTGTTGCAGCAGGAGGTCAGAATGAGGCTCCGACAATCTTCAAGAAAGACGATATATACTGGATGATAACAAGCGGTTGCACTGGTTGGGCACCAAATGCTGCCCGAATGTTCCGCGCAAAGAATATCTTTGGACCATGGGAACAGTTGCCTAACCCCTGCCGTGGCGATGGTGCTGACAAGACTTTTGGTGCACAGGGTACATATATCTATAAAATAGAAACGACAGCAGCGAGAAAGTTTTTTGATAATGCAGAGTATGTTTTTATGGCGGATATATGGAACCCAAAGCAGCTGAGTGATAGTAGACATCTTTGGTTACCCATTCGCTTTGAAGAGGGAAAGCCAGTGATACAGAAGTAATTCAGAAATCAGAATTCAAAATTATGATTACTTTGATAATTCAGAATTATTCGAACAAAGTTCTTATCAGTACGTCATAATTATGATTACCGATGTTGGAAAGGTCAAAAATCAAATTTCAAACTTCAAAGATCAAAGGTCATAGGTCAAACCTCAAAATTCAAAGAATAAAAGAGTCAGACAACGATGTCCGACTCTTTTATATACTATTTCTTTAAGGCATAACCTTATTGAAGATCCTTCATAGTGACAGGCTGAGCAAGAGTAGTAAAGTCAAGACCACCAGTGGTACACTCGATACCCTTAGCAGCATCCTTAATCTTATTGCCAGTCACGGTCTCTGAACCATCCATCTTGAAATAGAGTTCCAGACCATCAGACTTAGGATTAACACCTAACATATTCTGCTTAATCTGATTCTCGGTACGAGCAACACTCCATACACGAACCTCACTCATATAACCATAGAATGGACGTTCACCCCAAGGGAAGCCCGGAATCTTACCAATGTTGAAACCAACATCAGCGTTAGGATCGAAGCCAGATATATTCCATGCAGACTCAGCCCACTTCGTACCATTGAGGTACATAACGGTCTTACCCGTTGCTTGATCGAAGGTTACTGCCACATGATACCACTTATTAATCTGAAGTTTCTCAGGTGCTTCGTAGTGCTGTCTACCTGCTATCTGAAGAATACCAGCAGAGATTCCACCACCAACATCACCAACACGGAAAATCATCAGACCCTCAGAACCCATGATGGTACAGTTGTTGCCCCACCAGATAGAATGTACTAAAGCCTCGTATGTAAATGACTTAAAGTAGGTTCCAGAAGGGAACTTCACAGAGATATACTTGTTATAGAAATCACCAGCCTTCGTAATCTTGACAGGTTTAGCCAAAACAATATACTCAACGTCCTCACCATCAATGATAGGTGTAGAAGCAGAATGAAGCTTGACAGGCAACATATAGTTCTTACCTGCCTCTAACTGATCAAGATTGTTAAGCGTCAACGACACCTTGTCAGCATAGATACTTCCTGCAGCTATCGTTGAAGAAGTCTTACTGAACGTAACATTCTGATGCTTGAAAGCAACATAGTCTGTTCCATACTTGCTATTATAAAGAGCAACCAGTGACGAGTCGGCAAGTGAATAAGAGACATCTACTGCCCCATCTTGCTTGTTAGAAAGGCGAGAAGTAATGTCAACATCTAAGCTTGAACCAGTGTCTGGCATTTCGACTTTCTGCAGATTGCCATCAAAATAGACCTTCTGCTTCAACAAATCGCTCTCACTGTCCTGGCAACTCACCACACAGCATGCGGCAAACGCCACAGCAATATGTTTGAAAATATGCTTGTTCATATTTGTATTCTATTAAATTTATAATGTGAGATATGCAATGTTAAGGTTGAGTGGTTTGACCCATTCTCTCCTTGAACACCTGTTGGTTAATCTGAATTGCCTGACGCATCCACTTGTAGTTAGGAGTATTGTCGTAGTCGTTATCGAAACGATAAGCACCTACTCCACCCTTGTAACCCTTAGAAGGCATACTTTTGGCTTGTCTTAACAGCTGACCACCACTCTTGAAAGAAGACTCAAAGTTATCGGTTGTGATAATTGTCTTTGGATCAACACCGTAGTAATCGAAGTGAGTTGTACGACCGTAAGCTTGATCAATCCAATAGTCAACATATCCATCTAAATCCTCAGTAAGTCCACCAAAGTGGCCATCAATACAGATAAGACGGTGCCCCTTGTGCTCTGGATCACTCTTAGGACCGATATACTTGTTCATCTCCTTTACCAAGTAAACAAGGTCAGCATTAGTGCTGAGCGTGCCATCCATATCGAAGACGCCACTACCAATCTCCCAGTCAATATCGTAACCGTCCCAGTCATTGGCTACCAACGAGTCGCAGAGTGCCTTAGCAAAGCGAGCCAAAGCCTGCTTATGGTTGTCAGAACCAGCAACACCCTCATAGCCCCAGAACTTCCAACGAGCCTTCTTCTTAGCCTCTTCAACGCGAGCTTGGTCGTTTGCCCAGCCTTCTTTTTCAGCCTGCTTCTCAACAGCAGTGTAGACAGAGTCAGGAGTTCTACCCTTACCAATGTAAGACAAGAGTGTCACCTCCAAAAGCTTAGTACCCTTCACCTTCTGCACAAACTCCTTGTCCTTCTTCTGCTCAGGTGTAATATTAAAGCGGTTAGGTGCACCACTCCACATGGAAACGATGTCCATACTATCTGGCATAGAAGTAAGATAGCCACGGCGGTAGGTACCAGCTGGCGACCAGTTAGAATACCAACCGAAGGCAACAGGACGACCATAGTTAACGGCTTGCTGCTTATAAGCTCTTAAATCGGCATAATACTTCTCGCTCTCAGCATTGTTCATCGTATTATATCCACCGATATGATCGTAAGGTTCGTTCTCTACCTCTGTCATCTTGCTACATCCACAGAAAAGCACTCCTGCACAGAGCAATACCAACGAACTGATATATTTAAAGTTTTTCATATTCAAAATGCTTGATATTAATGATTCTTATTGTCCCACCACAAACGTGTACCAGCCTTATCCAGACCGCCACGAAGTAGCTTGCGTGCACTCTCTAAGTTGGCAATATCCTCTGCCGATGTAGACTTATTAGTTGGGAAACGCATACGACGGATGCCTACCTCACTATCAATCTCACCATTGCTATAGTTTGTAACCACACTATGCAACTTAGGATAACCTGTACGACGATACTCAGACCAAGCCTCTTGTCCGTTAGGATAGAGTGCAATCCACTTCTGTATCATAATCTTCTCAAGTTTCTCCTCATCGGTTCCAGTCCACTCTGTGGTTGCCTGAGTTACTGCTGGTACGTCAACATTCACACCTGGATTGGTGAGATGGAAACTGTAAGCAGATGGCTTGAGACCAGACGACATATAGTCTGCTACCTCAGAACTTGCAATACCATTCTCTTCAAATGACATCTCGATACCCTTCTCATAAAGTGACTCAGCAGTACCACCCACAGCGAATCCATGCAGAGCAGCCTCAGCCAAGAGGAAGTAAACCTCAGAAGCACGCATCCAATAAGTAGGAGTTGTACTTGTGATAGCTGGACGAGAAGAATCCTTGAAAGCATCGTTAGAGCTTACGTCATGACCTGTTGGTACACCAGAATACTTTCCGTATGT
>CAKMOD010000049.1 GCA_927910885.1 uncultured Prevotella sp.
TTACGTACGAATGAATTCAGAAAGAAAAACAAACTAAGCTGCGAAATTTATTTACGTGAAAAGAAATATTTATTTACGTGAAGAAAAATATTTTTTTCATGAAAAAGAAATTATTTTCTTCGTGAAAATAATTTAGAAGCAGTGGTGATACTGAACTTTTTCAGTAACTTTGCAGACAGAAAAAAGACATTAAAAGATAGTCAAAAGATGGAAAAAGAAAATCATATTGACCGTACATTAGCTTTTATGGAGAACCTTGAAAAGCTTGGTGCACAGCTTCAAAAGGCTGACGAACAACAGAAACTAATGCTGCAACAGATGCTAATGAAGAGTCAGAACAACGAAACTGATACTGACGAATACCGCGACTTGGAGCAGAGAAGTAAGGACCTTCAAGCAATGATCAACAAGTGGCACCCCATCTATGAGGAACGTCTGAAGATGGTGAAGGAGGCACAGAAGGCTGCTAAGAAGTAAGGCTGACTGTAGAAGAACAAGACTTGAACAAGTTTGCTTCTCGCCTTTAAAAGGAAGTATGTGTCCCTTACTGCTACTCACCATCTCCTATTCAATATTGCAGAACTCCGCATATACAAACAAACTCCTTTAACTATCAAGAACAAATGAAGAAAGACTTATACAAAGACATCAGACTGTTCTTATCAGCTATCATAGCTGTTAGCTTGTTTTTCTCATGTTCGTCTGTTCCTTCTGGAATAGCCGAAGAGATAACTTATCATGGAGAACAACTGCATCGTTACCTGACGATTATCAAAGACGTAACATCGAAAGCGGAGAGGAGTAAGGACACTATCACCTATTATTGTAACCAAAAAGGGCAGATCATCATAGAGCGTGTGGGTACAGACAGCTTGGATGATTACACTTACTCCTATGCTGGTGATACCATTTTCATTCATAAGACTCATATAAAAAACCAGTTAGACGAATTCTTCAATGACTATTTCATAGTTAAGAATGGGCTTATCATAGAAGCAGATAACAGTGCCTGGCACTACACATACAGCTACGACAATAAGCGAAGACTCGTTTGTCGTGACACACCTAATGTTAGCTGTGGGAGACAGACCAACATCCTCCAATGGAAGGAAGAGAAGATATTACCTTATAAATCATTAAATATCACTTACAGAGATACTGGAGAGAAACGAACTACCATAACCTCTATTACTTTTGGATGTTTGGTAGTGGTATAAGAATACCCATCCCCTTCATCACCTTGGGCTATATGGGTGTTATTCCGAAAGGAGATATTAGCTGCTATAGCTTCAGTTCAATACAGAAAGAGTGGGATTTCAAGGCACAACTGACAACGGAGTATGATAAGGAAGGACGTCCCACCCGCATTGAGGAAGTGCTGATGACACTAAATGAAAATAACAAACAAGATAGTAGTAAGCACGTTACACAATACATCTGGTAATAACAGAACAATATCAAAACGCTTAAAATAGGATATGGAAAAGGAAAAGAAAAGTGAAGGAATGACAAGTGTTATCGCTGCCTTAGGTGCAAACATCTTGGTAGCGATATCAAAGTTTGTTGGTTTTGCAGTGTCTGGTTCAGCTGCTATGTTGAATGAGTCAATCCATAGTGTTGTGGATTGTGGTAATCAGATACTGCTATTGGTAGGCAACCGCCAGTCAACAGCAAAGGCAACGGAGCAGCATCCATTCGGACAGGCACGTGCTAAGTATTTCTATAGTTTGGTTGTTGCAATGATGTTGTTCTTCGCCGGTGGTGCATTAGGTATCATGGAAGCAGCAGAGAAGCTATTTCACCCAGAACACAGCTTGGAGAATACATGGCTTATCATTGGTATTCTTGTCTTCGGACTTTTAGTAGAGTTGTTCAGTTTACGCGTTGCCATCAAGGAGATAAAGGAATTAAATAAGGACAATCTGTCACTTTATCGCTTCCTGCGGGAGAGCCGTCACAGCGAAATCCTTATCATCTTCGCTGAAGACACTTGTGCGGTTCTCGGTCTATTGATAGCCTTAGGCGGTACGCTATTGACCCACTTCACAGGTAATCCATTCTATGATGCCCTCTCGGGTGTACTGATTGGTGTACTCCTCTGTGCAGCAGCTCTTTTCCTCGCACGTGAGTTCTATAGTCTGCTTATCGGTGAGAGTGTCACACAGAAGGACCTGACTCGTATCAAGGAAACATTCAACAGAACAGAAATCAATCGTCTCATCAATGTTAAGACCATTCACCTCGGTCCTAACGACATCCTTGTCACTGCAAAGATTGATGTTAAAAGCGAATACGAAGCACAAGCTCCTCAGTTGGTTAACGACATTGAGAAGAATATGCGGGCAGCCTTCCCTGAGTACAAGATTTATATCTATATTGAGACGGATAAATATAAAGAGGATTATTAAAGACCTCTCCCTTCCACCCCACTCAGGAACAAATAGCAAGGTGATAACGGCCAGCACCATTGTTGCGCACCATCAGCACCACTTGTGCTGGTCCCCAACACTGCAAAAGAAAAAGGATAGAAAAGAGTTTGATGAGCAAAACAATAAATGCAGCCAACAAAGCACTTTTCTGCGATTAAGCTATGTTATCCTATATCAACAACAAAAACAGGGATGCTCTGGTCGAGCATCCCTGTTTTTATATACTTATTTTCCCTTTAAGATTTACTTAAAAGTATGCTTACCTTCCTGTGCAGCAGGCTTAACAATAATCTCACGCTGCTTAGCATTTGTCATCACTTTCATAGCTAGAGCAGTGATATCTTGTGGTGTAAGGGTTTTGAATACTGGTGCGGAAGCGGCATTATCATTTGGAGATAGCTCGTTGCCAGTTTCAGCATAGATGTTCAATAAAGCCATCCAAACTGATGGGTCGCTGCTTGACTGTGCCGCAGCAGCCTGTTCTTCATCAACAGCCAACGGAACCATTGCAGCTTTGAACTCATCAGCAGTGAAACGGCCAGCTTTTACATCATCAAGAATACTATAAACAAGGCTGACAGCTTTGTCTGCATTCTCTTTTGCTGTAGAGAGGTGGATGTTAAGACTCTCGCCAGCTACCGGCTGTGAAGTATAATTGCTCTGTACACCTACGGTATAAGTAAGGTGTTCTTTCTCACGCAATACATCAAAATAACGACGTTCCAAGAGTCCACGCATCACTTCCAAAGCAGCTTGCTCACGCTCAGAAAGTTTCTGCTTATTAACAAAGGAAATCTCAATCTCAGCCATACCACCTTCTGTTTCGGTCTCGAAAGTGCGCTTGATAACAGGTGTAGATGACGAGAAATCCATTGGGTGGATAGTAGTCTTCACAGGCTTACCTTCACCCTTGAGAGAACCAATATAGCGAAGAACCAACTCTTTTGCCTTTGCTTCTGGAATGTCACCAATAAGACAATAGGTAAAACGTGATGCATCACCAAGATGAGCTTGGAACTGTTCCTGCAACTTATCAAACTGAACAGACTTAAAGAAAGCCTCATCCTGACGTGGATTCATCGCACTAACTGGATAGAGCAACTGCTGGATAGAATCCTGTACGGCTGCCATACCTGTTGTTGCACGATTCTCATAGACGTAGAGGTTACGCTGGATATACTTATCAAAGGCTGACTTTGAGAAGTTCTGACGTGACAGAATCAAATACAGATAGCTGAAGAAATCGTCAGCATTGTCAACAGGTGCATTACCACCGATACCATCACTGTAGTCTTCCAACGAAAGGGAGAGATTGATATTCTTGCCCTGCAACCACTGCGCCAACTGATTTCGGTTGTAATTATATACACCTGACTGCATCAAGAGCGAACGCATTGCATTATAGTTGGCAAGTTCCTGTGCTGGAACAATTGACTTACCACCTTCTGCAGAACCTGCAAAGAGGAACTTACCACTCAGCTCTGGAACATTACGATAAAGAACTTTTGCACCATTAGAGAGTGTCCACTCCTTTGCCTGCAAAGTCTTCAACTGCTTCTCAGAAACAATCTTTCCTCCTGCCAGAGGGAAGTCAATCAACTGACTGATAGGCTTCATACCATCAGCACGAGCCATATCGCTGAATGAACTCTTTTCCTTCAATGCAGCCATAAGGTCATTCTCAGTGATGTTCATCTCATTTTGCGACTTAGAATAAGTGACAAAAGCAAGATTATTGTCATTAAGCAATGACTTCATCCAAGCATTCATATCCTCAACCTCTAACTCAACCAAAGTCTCAAGGTTACGGTTAATCTGTCCGCGGAAGTCTTGTACAGGAATATCATAGAGGAAGTTCTGACGGAAAAGCATTAAAGCATTGTCTGGTGTTCCCAGACCTTGTGCCTCAAGAACATCCTTCATTCCATTGTACATCTTTTCCTTCTCAGCATTGAACTCAGCAGCAGTAAAGCCTTGGTCACGCAAATTATCACGTACAGCCAACATCTGCTGAAGCGCCTTCTGTTCATTACCCTGATAGGGAACCATGTCCCATGCCATCTGATAATAGTTTCGTACCAAAGGAGATAGACTCACCTCAGCGGCAATATAACTCTCCTTATCAGCATTCTTCAACATCACAAAACGCTTTGGAGCCAATGTGTTGAAGAACTTAGTGAAGATAAACTGACGTACTCGGTCCTCTTCTGGAGCGTTGCCCTTCACCTCATAGCGTTGGTAAAGACCAAAAGAAGCACTCTTGTTCTCTGGATCAATAAAACGCATATAGAGTGGTGATGCATTATCAGGTATCTGTCTTGTCTGTGGATTTACAGCAGGTGCTTCCTTAGCTGGTAATGTCTTGAAGACAGTCTGGATATTCTTCTCCATCTGGTCAATATCAACATCACCGATAACAGCAATAAACTGCATATTAGGACGGTACCACTTATCATAGAACTGCTTTACCTGCTTCTGCTGGAAGGTTTCCAATATCTTCTGTGAACCAATCACATTATGAGTCGCATAACCTGCATGATTATAAACAACTGGTGCGATAGCATCTGTCAGACGACGGTCTACTCCCGAACGATGACGCCATTCCTCAAGGATAATACCACGTTCCTTTTCGATATCTTTAGGGGTCATCTTGACGCCATGACACCAGTCACGGAGCACCCAAAGCATATTCTCACTAAGCTTCGCATCATTTGTAGGTACGTTATGAACGGCATAATGCGTATCATCAACACCCGTGAAAGCCTCAAAATCATTGAGGTTGTTACTGCGAAGGAAGTTCATCACACCATTAGGGAAGTGGTCTGTCGTGTTAAAAGCTAAGTGTTCAAGCACGTGCGCCAATCCCATTTCCTCATCATTCTCCAAGATAGCACCTACATTCTGGTAGAGGTAGTATTGTGCCTCACCTATTGCAGAACCATCATTGTAGATATAATAAGTAAGCCCATTTGCAAGTTTTCCCTTCCGCAGTCCTTTCATCTGCGCATTGGCAGGACTGAAGGGGAAAAGCAAAAAGCCTATGAGCAGTGCCACTGGCATGCTCGATAGGCATTTAATGATATTCTTGAACATAGTCATTGTTTACTTTTCAAGGAGTTCGAGCGTAGAGAGCTTCTGCTTGATTGCTCCCTGTAACATAGCCTGTGGCATCTCCATATTCTCCAGACGAAGTGTCTCTGCAAATGCCTGGTTATAGTATTCACGTGCCTTATCATAGTTCTTCAACTCACGATAAGAGTCACCGATCATTACCATATAGTTTACACGATCCATCACAGCATCTTCTTGTGCCAAAGCTTTCTCAGCCCACTTGATAGCTACCTCATGATCCTTAGCCTTCAAACTCTTGCCTGCTGCCATGTAGAGGTTCTGTGCAGCCTTACCATAGTCAGCTGAACGAAGGTTGCTCTCCATCTTACCGAAATAGGTCTCCATAGCTTTCACATAGCCATTCACATCCTTGTTCTTATACAAGTTGAAGAGAGCATCAAAGTAAAGCTTTGCCTTCTCGTATGGAGTAATACCTGTCAAGCCTACAACCTCGTATGCCTTTGCATACTGATTCTTAACTTTCTCTACATAGTCCTTATACTTTACGTTACCATCCTTTGCCATATCCTCAGCAAAGATATCGTTAGCCTCAACAATGTAGTAAGCTGGTGCCTTACCAAGTTTCTTCATCCAGTCATCAAGGTGGTCGTTCATAAGGTCAATCATATACTGCTTGTGCTCCTTATCTTCATCACCTTCCAATGTTAGAATGATACGATAATCATTCTCATTGATAAGCTTCAATGGTGCCTTAGCAGCTACATAGTTCTTATAAAGTTTCTGCAAACGTGTTACCCACTTGTCTGCATCCATACCCTCCTGTGCCTGCAAGAAAGATGGTGCTTTGAGAAGAAGTTGCTGCTGAACGTCAAGATCGTTATTATCAGCCTTGTACTTATTGTAAAGTTCCTCAAAACTTACACTCTCACCTGCTGCAATCTTAGCGGCCTCCATAAGTTCGTCCTTATCCATTGCACCTGTATTCACAGACAAAGCCTTGCCATCTGGTGCAATGAAAGCTACTGTTGGATATGCTGCTACCTTGTAGTTTTTAGCAATATCAACATTCTCACCCTTCTCAGCATCCAACTGCAAGCTAATAAAGTGTTCATTGAAATACTTTCCAACTTCCTCTTGTGTGAAAACAGTCTTTGCCATCTTCTTACAAGGAACACACCACACTGCATAGAAGTCTACAAAAACAATCTTATTCTCCTGCTTAGCTTGTGCTAAGGCCTCACTGAAAGTACCCTTAAAGAACTTTATGCCATTTGTTGCTTCTGCGCCCTGCTGTGCACGAAGTTGTACTGCCATCATTAAAAGGGCTACGAGCAGTAAGATATATCTTCTTCTTTTCATATTTAATCTGTTTTTAATAGGTTATTTTATTCAAGTTATTTATTTAACTATACCCTACTTACAGCATTGAGTCTATTCGTTTTTATCTCTACCAATCATTGATAAAGGCACTTATAAAATCAATGCTGTATGTAGTATATACTGTTATAATACGTTAGTCAACAAGTAACTCATCATCTGTTACGACAACCTTAAAGATATCTTCCAACACTGCCTCATGGTCCTGATTATACACCTTGAGTGATAGGCGATATCTGCCATTTGACAACTGTTGTGTAGCTTCTTGTGTAACAACTATCAAGCCACCTGTTACTGAAATCTTACCTTCCTTATAGAGTTTCATAAACAACTGTGCCTGTTCTTGGTTGTCAGCCTTAACTCCAGACAATTCATAATTGATAGGGTTGGTTCCTGCAACACCTTGGATACGTGTTGAAACGAATGGTAACTTATTGATACCACGCTCACTCGTTGCATCAACGTTATGGAAGGCATTAAGAGAGTCAGGGGTAAACGATGCACCCGTTGTTCTCAAATAGCCAACATCCATTTTGCTACATGATACCATAAAACCTATTGTAAGAGCCATAAGGCACAGCAATGCGATTCCTTTCTTCATCTTTTTCATTTTTAAAAGTCTGTTAAGTTGAAGTCATAAACAAGTGAGTGAACCACTCCCGTGTTTGTTTCAATATTACATGAAGCAACGTCCGACGTCTTAGTTGTCGTAGGAGAGACCAAGTGGATACGCAAAGGTCCAGCAGCTGGCACACCGTTGTAAGCCTCACGGAACGTGTAAATCCACAACTGATTGCCTGAAGCCATCTCTACCGTCTCACCCCCCTTACCAATAGGTGTTGATGCATCAGAAGATTTAACACCTTCCTTAAAATCATCAAGCATCACACGCTTGTTAGGTAGAACACAATTCAAGATAAACTTCTTACAATCTGCAACAGGAATATCTGACACTCTCGTCATTCCATTATCATAGAGATAACGATTGATACTATGATTGGTAGGACCAAAGAACGTGAAGTTCTTACCATATTGGCTTGTACCTTGGAAAAGTGAAACCAAACCTGCACGCTCAGTCATCACGCGAAGAGAATCCCAGTTATAGCTATCGCTTTTAAAGTATTCCCACATCGTCATATCGTGCTTACCATTAGCAAGACCTGTGTCGTCGAAGTTATACTTCGTACAACTGGTGAGTACTCCCATTGTAAGACACACTGCTATTAAATATATAATCTTTTTCATATATCAAACATATATTTATTGTGATATCCTTTACCCAATATTAGTTATAAGCCTGCCAATAAGGCTTCTGGCGCAACTGGGTATTAATAATATGTCCATCCTTATCCTGCCATGCATCCTTTGGAAGTGGAAGGAAGAGCGCACCACCCTGAATGTCTTGATTAGTCAGCAAAAGGAACTTACCCTGCAATTCTTCTTTCACGTAGCCATTGCGGATAACATCTGCATAACGTGCATCATTCTCACCAATAAACTCCTTTTCTCTTTCGAGGAAGATAGCTTTTTTCAAGCCCTCTGTATCGTATGTTGAAGGATAAGAAAGTGCACCAGCACGCGAACGAATCACATTAAGATCAGCGATAGCCTTCGCTTCATTACCTAACTTTTGATAGCACTCTGCTCTCAACAGATAGAAATCAGCAAGTCGCCAGTAAACATAGTCAGCATCTACCGTACGATAGGTCTTACCACTTGCAGAATACTGATCGGCATCCATAATTGCTTTTCTGAACTTATACATGATAGCATAGTCTGTTCCATCTACCTCGTGTGAGGTACCCCACTCATAGAAGAATGCTTGCAAACGCTGGTCAGTAGCATCAGGGAAGAGAGACTCTACTGTTGAAGTATAAAGCTGATAGGTACTGTTTGAAGGCAAATCTGCTAAGGTCTGGTCTTCTCTAACAGGCCAACTCACAAAGTTCTGTGCCACCTCATTAGGTGAAACAACATTCTCTGAGCGTGTCTTATCAAAGTACATACTGAAGATTGCCTCTGGGTTAGGAGACTTCTCATTAGACAGATACGTGCAGAGTTCCTCTGGAGAAGAACAAAGCTGATAGTTACCAACTTGACCTGCGATAAGCTGTGTGGAGTAATCGATAGACTTCTGATAATCTTCCTGTGCATTACCTTGCAACTTATAAAGTTCTGTTACACTACCCTTCCACGCATAAATCTGTGCAAGCAAGGCAGCGGCAGTACCCTTTGAAGCCGTCTGGCGATTAGTAATTGACACACCGTTCAAATCCGTCAACTTATCCCATGTAGGCAAAATATCCAATGCCTTCTTTGCATGTTCAATTGCAGCATTGAGTACATCACTCTGAGAAGACAAGGAGTAAGGCTTTATCTCTGAAGAATTATCAGTGATGATTGCCTCACCATAACGTTGTGCCAAAAGGAAATAAGACAATCCAAGAGCGAATTCAGCTTGTCCTACATGATACTTCCGACGATCTTCTGTCAAGTCCTTTGTCTTATCTATATTATCAAGCAGAAGGTTAGCTTCAAAGATAATGTCGTAAAGACCTTTCCAAGAATACTCGCTTGTAATTACTGTTCGTGGATTCCACTCACGCAACTGCTTACCATCAAGTATTTCATCAGCCTTCATACCTGCTGTTGATAGAACATAGTTGTTAGCTACTACTGTGTTGATATAATATAGAATAGAAGTAGTTGTCGCATTCAACTCTTTCTCAGTATTGAACGAGTTGCTGTAAGTCAATCCGTTCTCTGGCTGCAAGTCAAGGCTACAAGAGGACAGAAGACAACCACATATTGAGAGCATTATAATCTTCTTCATTTCTGTTAGAATTTTAAGTTGAGACCCAAAGTAACTTTTCTATTCAACGGATACTGTGTTCCATCATCCTTACCAGAGTAAGGATTGATAATTTCTGGGTCTACTCCTGAATAATTGGTAAGCAAGAACAAGTTCTCACCACTGAGGTATACATTAGCATCTTTGATGAAAGAGCCCTTCAACCAGTTCTTTGGTAGCTGATAACCAATAACCAACTGCTTGAGTCGTAAGAAGCTAATATTCTCAATATTAGAATCTACGTTACCATCAAACTGTCCAACATAATCCTTATCAGCGAACTCAAGTGATGGATACTTCGCATCTCTATTGCTTGTAGTCCAGAAGTCACCAGAATGGAAGTAGTTCATAATAACACCAAAGTCCTTTGTAAAGGTGAAGGCACTGTTCTTATACATATTCATAACCTTACGGCTAATAGTATAGCTGAAAAGTACATCAAAGCTCAATCCCTTCCATTCCAAATGGCTATTCAAACCACCATAGACTGCAGGAAGTGTGCTACCAGCATAATAGAGGTCCTTATCATCAATCACACCATCATAGTTCTGATCCTTAATCTTTCTTCCGCCCACACGCAATGGATTATTGATAGACTGGAAGTAAAGAGGAATCTGCTTACCTGATGCATTTAGATACATTGGAACATCTTCTTCCTTCTGAACGATTCCCTCATCCTTGAAGGTATAGATGCCATAGACTGGACGACCTAAGACTTTATCATTAAGGTCTTCGCCATTGTATGTCTTACGCAGCATATTCTTATTATGAGAGAGGTTAAAGCCTACACTCCAGTTCCAATTCTTCTTGCGG
This sequence comes from uncultured Prevotella sp., assembly GCA_927910885.1. Taxonomy (GTDB): domain Bacteria; phylum Bacteroidota; class Bacteroidia; order Bacteroidales; family Bacteroidaceae; genus Prevotella. Next base: position 10,543 of record CAKMOD010000049.1, read on the forward strand.
ATAACATCATACTGAGCCTCGAACTCAATACCTTCGTTAGAGATAGCAGATGCATTGTCCCACATATTTGTAGCAAGGAAGACATTACCAGGCAGATAAGACTGCATCAACAACTTACTTGAATACTTATAGTAATAATCAAGTTTGAACTTCAAGCGATAATCCAAGAGTTGCAAGTCAAGACCGAGGTCATACTGATCACTCTCCTCCCAAGTCAACTTCTTATTAGCCATAGATTGTGGGATAAGACCTAACGAACCGTTAAAGATATTGCTCTCCTCCATCACGCCCAATGCCAGATAAGGTTCTTGGAACTTCTGTCCAGACTTACCCCAAGAAGCACGAAGCTTACCGAAGCTTAACCACCAGAACTTCTTCATAAAGCGTTCTTCACTGAATGCCCAGCCAAGACCTACAGAAGGGAAGGTTCCCCAACGTACATCCTTACCGAACACACTTGATCCATCTGCACGGATAGAAAGCTCTGCCATGTAACGCTTCTTATAGCTATAAGCTGCACGACCTAAGAAACTGAGCAATGACTGCTCCTGCTGATTCGTAAGGAAGCTCTGTGCAGCTCTTACCGTTCCACCATCATTAAAGAGTGAAGGCCAACCCTCACCAGCATACTTGATAGAGTTAGTTGGACCACCCTTTGCAGTACCACTTAAGTTTTGCAACAAATCATAGTTATAAGTCATACCAGCCATCAACTCCAACTTATGTTCACTTGGCAATGCAAGGTTATAAGTAAGAATATTCTCAGTCTGAACATTCGTCATTGCAATGTTAGAAGCCTGAACCTCAGACTTCTTGTCATACTTCAAATAATCAGGTGTGAATGTATACACACGTGTGAAGTAATGGTCAAGTGAATAAGTAGAAGAGAACTTCAGACCCTTCAAGATGTTATAGTTCAAGCCAACACTCAAACGAACATTATAATTTGAGTTGTTCCTATCAATATCCTTCAATTGCCTCAATGCCACTTGCTCAGCAGTACTACCCTTACCAGGCAAGAGAGTTGATGTACGCTTCGGATCGAATGTCAATCCCTGCACACGACCTCCACCTACTCCAGATTTCTGCGTAGCATATGTAAGATTAATACGTGTGAAAGCACTCAACTTCGTTGACAAGTTGAAGTCGAGGTTACTCAACAGACTGAAACGACGGAAGTTAGAACTAATCATAATACCAGTCTCATCATAGACACCAGCATTAACCATATATCTAATATTATCCGTACCACCTGCTAATAACATATCTGCCTTGGTCACCTTACCTACACGGAAGGCATACTTCCACCAGTTTGTTCTGTTATTATAGAAGGTATTAAGTGAGTCCTGTGCAATACCTGGCAGACGGCGTTCTGAATCCAGCACCTTACCGTTGCGCCACAAATAGTCGTACGCACCATCATTATCAGCATCCCAGCCGTATGAATCCTTATAAGAACCAGGGTAAACTAACTTATCTGTAATGTAGTCATAATGTGCACCTCTCTGGCTTTTAGCAAGGAGAAGAGCTATATCACGCTCACCCTTACCAAGCGTCTGCATTGGTGTACTTGGCAACCAAGAAAGAGACTGTGACACATTAAAGCTTACTTCAGAACGTCCAGACTTACCCTTCTTTGTTGTAATAAGGATAACACCATTACCAGCACGTGAACCATAGAGGGACGCTGATGCAGCATCCTTAAGTACCTGTACAGACTCAATACTTGAAGGATCGAGTCCTGACAATGGGTTGATACCACTTGTTGCATCTCCTGCACTACTTGACACAGGAATACCATCAATCACATAAAGTGGAGAACCATCATTGATACCCTTCTGATTAAGAGAACTAAAACCACGAATAGTGATACGAGAGCCACCACCACCAGGTGAACCTGAGAGGTTAGTTACATCTACACCAGCCATACGACCCTGCAAGAGATTCTCAATACTTGCCGTTGGTGCCTTCTGCAAATCTTCAACTTTCACAGAAGCAATAGCACCTACCTGCTCACGTGTATTACGCTTACCATAGGCAACAACCGTAACCTCACCCATTGCAATAGCAGAAGAGGTCAAGATAACATTCATTGCCTTACCAGTATGATACTTCAGTGTTTTAGCGTCATAGCCCACACTGGAGATTGTAACTGTTCCCTCCTCTTTTTCTACAGGCATAGAGAAGTTACCGTCAATATCGGCAGTAACACCTTGCGACGTACCCTTAATCTGCACAATAGCAAAAGGCACGCCCAATCCATCTTTGTCTTTTACAGTACCATGAATTGTGTATTGTCCCTGCGTTGCATTCTTCATTTTGAACACATCAATCACCTTTCCGTCAATATTGTAGACGAAAGTAGAGTGAGACAATAGTTTTTCCACAGCACTCAGTTCGTCTACATCCTCAAACGAAATGGTAAGAAGCAACGTGTCGTTCTTAACATCGTCTGAGTAATTAATCTTGTAGTCTCCCTTTGTAGAAATGAAATCCAAGATCTGAGCAACACTCTTATCCTTAAACGAAATCGAGAACTTCTTTCCTGGCGTCTGTGCAGAAGCAGGAGAACTCCACGAAATCATCAAGATAAAAGCTGTCAGAAACACCAAAGAAGGCAAGCTTCTTAAAGTTCTAAACATGTGTTGATGATACTTCATTGATTAGTCTTTATTGTTATTATTTTTGATATTAACTTATTAAAAGAATTAGATCTCTTCACTAATATGCACTCAACAAATTCTACATAAAAAAGGTATTAATATTGATTACGCTGCAAATGTACATAATTTTATCAAATCTCAAAGTCAATTGAGTATAAAAAAAGTAAAAGAAATAAGTTATAATAAAACATACCTATCCCCTCTCTAAAAGAGAAGGGGAGTGAAAGATATTATAAGTTTCTAATTTGCAAACTTTAAATTAGGGCTTAGCTCACAAATTTCCTCTACACTTAGAAAAACACTGACAACAAGCATTATTAAAAGAGTATTAGTCTTATAACAAAAAAGCTATCTATTAAAAGCTATATTGGAATCCAATAGAAGCAAACTCCTTCAGCTGCCAGAAAGCATGGTCGTTATCACGACGAACACCATCATCAAAGCGAGGATAGATGAACACACGACTTGAGATATAACGATTGAATCGGAAAGTAAATGTATTCTCCCATTCTAACTCTGTACGCTTATACGTAGTATATCCATACAATCGTGTCTTCCAAGTAAGCAATTCCATCAACTTCCATTCCAAATCAACAGTAAACTCAGAACCGAAGTCATGCAAGAAATGTTTACCATCCTTGATACCCAAACGACGAGTCAACTCTAACATACGAGTGTACTTCATATTATAAGCCAATGGCGCCAAATGGAAGTTACCCTTCAGACGATGATTCATCCAATCTACCGAGTAATCCATACCGATAGAGAGATTTATGTTCAATGGTGCCGCAAAAGCTGAATAAACCTTTGGATCATTCGAACGATAAGAGTGGCTAAACTGTGTATTACCAACAAACTGCACCGTATAATACCAACGCTTTGTCGCCTGCAAACCAAGTTTAGAAGTAAGACGAATCAAATCCTCTGTACTCTTAAAACTATGCAAAGAGTCTGAACGGCTGCTCTGCATACCATACTTCAGCTCCAATCGGTTTTCCCACTTTACTTTCTGCTTATTGTTGTAATTGGCTTGCATAACCAATGATGCCAACGCAGAATAGTTGCTTTCACCACCTTTGTACCAGTTTCCTGAAACATAATTCTGCAGGAACTGCAAGGCATAATCACCGTTTATCGTCCAAAAATTAGGACGCTTCACCATGACTTCTACTGGTACAGTTGTTGGCTCAATAGGACGCTCAGTCACCTTCTCTACCAATGTTGCATCATGATGTATTGGCGTTTTAATATCATCTAACTTCGTCTGCTGTTGCTGTACCATTCGATCAGTGCCTTCAACAAGGTCAGGACGTGTCAAATAAAGGTGCATCAACTCAGAGAGAATAGGGTTTTCATTTCTTCCTCGTGTAAACAACCCTTCTGCCACATTACCATAATAGGTCAGCGGCATAAACAATCGCATATCATTTCGACGAAGTCTTTGATCACGTCGCAACTTAGGCATTTTGCGTGTAAACACACTATCCTTCAACGAGTTTAACGAATCGATATACGCTTGTATCTTATCCATAGATGGACGTTCATCGCTACGAACAGTGACAGGATGGTGCACTTGAGCAATAGCACCCAAGCCCATTATTAAAAATAATGTGATTAAAAAGTTCCGTTTCATCATAATTAATATAATGTGCAAACTTACTGCATTTTTTTCAATTTTCAGTCCTATTTGCTAAAAATATTAATCATTACAAATAATTTATTCACATAAACAGTCCTTTCCACCCCATTATGAAATGAAATCTTGCATACCAATAAAATCAATTAATACAATACTTTCTCAATAATTGAAGAAAGAGTTACGAGCTATTTTAAAGATTTAATTTATAACCGACCGATACCTCAAATATGCTATTGCGAGAAGAGACACCATACTTGTAAATATTAAATACTCCCACATGATATAGTGCCCCTAACACAACGTTTTCGTATTCATAGCTAACACCAATAGGTATAGAAAGTCCAAACTTACGCATTCCTTTCTTTACATCAAAGTCATATATAGCTTCTTGGAAATTAGACTTTTTACCATCTGTATCAACATCAAACGATTGATGCTCTTCATGATTTGTAGCACTAACTAAGAAAGTAGGCTCTATACCAGCTTTAACAGAGAATCTTGGTAACAAACAGCTATGAGCCAAAATAGGCATGGCAACATAATTCATTCGCATATAGCGATCATGAACAACATACCCCTTCGCCTCCTCATCTTTGAACTTGCAGCCAGCTTGAACAAATGACAACCCAGCAGATACTCCAACAACATCAGAAGCTTGATACATCACGTCTGCTCCGCCAACAAAGCCTAACAATCTATGTGGCTTTAGCTTCACCACTTCTCCATCACCGATTTCATACAATCCTGCCTCACCTAACAAAGAAGATATAGACACTCCAACATGTGGTATCACTGACCATGTACCTGGTTTATTCTGTGCCATTGATACCAAGGTTAATGTAACAAATACGATTAGAATAGCTATTCGTTTCATAGGTTTTGTTATTTATTTTGTTAAAGATTATGTTTGTTAAACGTATTTTGCATAGTTTTATTGCAAAGCACATACGATTTGTGAATATTTTACACAGAAATACAACAGCATTATCACCATATTAAGAGTTGTGAAAATTATTTACATTATTTCTTAAAATATTCATCTAAAAGATAAAAAATATCCTTTTTGAGTACCTTTGTAACTCAATGCAAATCAGATAGTTACAAAACCGCATTGTAAAAGGTACTTAATTGGACTTCAAAAGGGCGTTA
>CAKMOD010000050.1 GCA_927910885.1 uncultured Prevotella sp.
ATGAAAAGAAAGAAAAACGAGTAAACCTTGTTGAATACAAAGTCTTCTGTAATAATCCGATTGCTCATATAGACATTTGGGATGGACGTGATACTCCTGAAGTGGCGATTGGAACTTGGACTTCTTCTTTTTCCACGAAAAGCTATTCTACAGGGTTAAATGTTATATGTAAAGAAGATAAAAAAGCAACTGTTAAGATACAGTTATATGTTAACAAGAGGTTAGTTCGTGAAGTTTCTGGTTACGGGCGTGCAAAACTACATTACAAATTAAAATAAAAGAGTTGGGGATACTATAAGTAGTATCCCCATTTTTTATAGTTTTATTTAAGCCTATATACTATAGTCTTCAATTCTATTTTATTTCTATTGTGCTGAGTTTTAGAATAAAGGAGTAGGTGTTAAGATTTTGATTTTATTCTAACATTCAGTCTTTTGCAAATTATTTTCATGAAAAAAACACATTTCTTTTGGTGCTTCCGTTAAACGTGTGGATACTTTTTGTATAGTGTTAACGGCAGAACAGAACGTACTCATTAAACGAAGACATAGCCAAGACCATTAACTATCAATTCTTTTCTCATCCTCCGACCCAAGATTTTTTTCTTTTTAATACTCGAAAATTCAATGACAATGCCTTGAAAAGTTATTACATAATCGTACATAAAACTTTCATCAATAAGGCTAAAAATACATGAGAAAGATAGGTTTGTAACCAACAGGATACCAATTAGTTATAAAGTGGTAACGTAAAAGGTGCTTAAATTGGACTTCAAAAGGGCGTTAGTAAGGGTCTTAAAGGGCACCTTTTGCAAGTCAATTGGGCGTCTTTTAGAAGCCGAAAGAGCATGTATTAGTTTTGAACTGCACGAAAATAGTTTACAAAAATATATAACATGGAAATAAGTTGTTTGTAGAAGAAAGATAGACATTGCACCTAATTACATTTATCATGTGGTTTATTCCCCTTTGTAAAGCCATCTAATTGAACCTAATCATACCATGTATGTGGATTAACCTCATTCTATTAACAATCTACGTATTTAACGGAAGAACCTTTTGAAAATCTAATATTAGAAAGGTAGTAGGTGGAAAGGCTATGTCGTATGGTTCTTTTAGTAAAGGAAGATAGATATAAGTGTTAATAAAAAAGTCCGAAGACTCATAGTGAATCTTCGGACCTATTATGTCTGTATTTCAGATCGTTGCTTACTTATTTTTCAGCAAATCGCGAATCTCAGAGAGCAGTTTCTCCTCGTTAGTTGGCTCTGGATCAGGTGCTGGAGCAGCTGGTTCCTCTTCCTTCTTCTTAGAGAGCTTGTTGATACCTTTTACCATCATGAATACACAGAAAGCGATGATAATGAAGTCAAGCAATGTCTGCAAGAAGTTACCATAGTTGATGGTTGCTGGAGCAGGAGCAGTTACACCAGGGATTTCTACTTGTGGGAGTGTGTACTTAAGGTCTGAAAAGTTAACGCCACCGATAAGCCATCCGATAGGAGGCATGATGATATCGTCAACGATAGATGAAACAATCTTGCCGAAAGCACCACCGATGATTACACCGACAGCCATATCAACGGCATTACCCTTAACTGCAAATTCCTTGAATTCTTGAATAAGTTTGCTCATAATTAATTTTGTTGTTAATTTGTTTGTTTGTCTTGCGTTTTTATACTAATACCCTTTCTTTTGTTATATAGACTTTGCAATCTCGGTTTGTTGTATTGCGTCTGATTGCCTATGTATGCGAAACGAGTTATTTTTTATAATAATTAATACGCTAAGCGTCTGCAAAAATAAAAAAAAAAATTGTATCTTTGCAATCGTAAGATAGAAAATCTTCTATAAGGAGGTAAAAAGAAATTCGTTTTTATAAACTTTTATAAATAATTTAAAGTAAAATGGTAAATGTAGCTATTAACGGCTTTGGCCGTATTGGTCGTCTCGCATTCCGTCAGATGTTCGAGGCTGAAGGTTATGAGGTTGTTGCAATTAACGACTTGACAAGTCCTAAGATGCTTGCTCATCTTTTGAAGTATGATACCGCTCAGGGTGGTTTCGCTGGCAAGTTCGGTGAGGGTAAGCACACTGTAGAGGCTACTGAGAATTCAATCATCGTTGATGGTAAGGAGATTAAGATCTCTGCTGAGATGGACGCTGCTAACTGCCCATGGGCTGCTAACAACGTAGACGTAGTTCTCGAGTGTACAGGTTTCTATACATCTAAGGCAAAGGCTGAGGCTCACCTCAAGGCTGGTGCTAAGAAGGTAGTTATCTCTGCTCCTGCAGGTAACGATCTTCCAACAGTTGTTTTCAATACTAACCACGAGACTTTGACTGCAGCTGATACTGTTATTTCTGCAGCTTCTTGTACAACAAACTGCTTGGCTCCAATGGCAGCTGCGTTGAACGCATACGCTCCAATCCAGTCAGGTATCATGTCAACAATCCACGCTTACACTGGCGACCAGATGATTCTCGACGGTCCACAGCGCAAGGGTGACCTCCGTCGTTCACGTGCAGGTGCTTGCAACATCGTTCCTAACTCAACTGGTGCTGCTAAGGCTATCGGTCTCGTTATTCCAGAGTTGAACGGTAAGTTGATTGGTTCTGCACAGCGTATCCCAACTCCAACAGGTTCTACAACAATCCTCGTTGCTGTTGTTAAGGGTAACGACGTAACTGTTGAGGGTATCAACGCTGCAATGAAGGCTGCTACTAACGAGAGCTTCGGTTACACTGAGGATGAGCTCGTATCTTCTGATATCATCGGTATGCGCTATGGTTCTTTGTTCGATGCAACTCAGACTATGGTAAGCAAGATCGACGATAACACTTATCAGGTACAGGTAGTTTCTTGGTACGATAATGAGAACTCTTATACTTCTCAGATGGTTCGTACAATCAAGTACTTCGCAGAGTTGAAGTAATACCAACCGAAAGGTCATCTGCAATCCTCTCTTGCGTAGAGAGTGATTGATGGGTAAAATAATAGTCCCTGTCAGCTTGCTGGCAGGGATTTTTTTGTTATCTTTGCGACATGAAGAACGAACATATAGGTGAGCGTACAGCTGCAGGCGGAGCTTTCGGTAAGCGTATGATAACCATTCTTGGTCCTACGGCTTCGGGAAAGACCGATCTTGCTGCGCATTTGGCTGCTCGGCTCAACGCTGAAATCATCAGTGCTGATAGCCGTCAGGTATATCGTGGTATGGACATCGGTACAGGTAAAGACTTGGCTGATTACACGGTTGAAGGGCATGCAGTACCTTATCACCTTATAGATATATGTGAGCCTGGAACGAAATATAATCTTTTTCGCTATCAGCAGGATTTCCTTGATAGCTATGAGGATATACGGAGTAGGGGAGTACTGCCTGTTCTCTGTGGTGGTACAGGGCTTTATATAGAAGCTGTATTGAAGGGTTATAGCCTTTCGCCAGTGCCACAGAATCCCGAACTTCGCAAAGAGTTGGAAGATAAGACGCTTGAGGAACTAACAGCAATGCTCGTTGATTTGAAGGCAAAGAACCATTCCGTCATGCACAACAAGACGGATGTAGACTCTTGCCAGCGTGCTATTCGTGCGATAGAGATAGAAACCTATAACCTCACAAAGCCAACAGAAGAGCGACAATGTCCACCGATTGACTCATTAATAATAGGTGTAGACATTGATCGTGAGATGCGAAGAAAGAAGATAACTAATCGTTTGAAAGTGCGTCTGGAGGAAGGAATGGTTGACGAGATAGCTGGGTTATTGAAACGAGGTATTCCCGCAGAAGACCTTATTTATTATGGTCTGGAATATAAGTTTGTGACGGAATATCTCATAGGGAAGCTGTCTTACGACGAGATGTTCCGACAGTTAGAAATCGCTATTCATCAGTTTGCTAAGCGACAGATGACGTGGTTCCGTGGTATGGAGCGTCGTGGCTTTACAATTCATTGGGTAAATGCTGCGCAAACGATGGAAGATAAAGTTGAAGAAATATTGAACTTATGGTAGAGGAAGGAAGATGGGGCGTTATTTATTGCCCCAAGGGTGGATTACTTGCTAATCCTGTAAAGCGTTGGGAGCAGACTGAACGCTGTCTGCAAGCACACAATATACAATATGATATGGTGCAGAGCGAGAATCCACGTAGTGTGGATAGGCTCGTACGTATGCTTATCAGTAATGGCTATAAGACTATTATTATCTATGGTGGTGACTCTGCACTGAATGATGCTGTCAATTATCTGATGCTCTTGGAACCTGAAGAGCGAGAGCGTATTACGTTGGGTGTTATTCCGAATGGTGTACTGAATGACTTTGCACACTTCTGGGGTTTTGATGAATCACGACTGGAGCAGACGATTGTTTGGCTCAAGCAAAAGCGTGTAAGACGGATAGATATTGGCTGTATTCGCTATGAGAATAAGAAGAATGAGCGTTGCCGTCGATATTTCCTTAACTGTGTAAACATTGGCATGGTGGCAAATATCATGAGTCTTCGTCGTCGTATGCGTCACTTGTTTATTTCTCGTACAATCTCATTTATCCTTTCTTGCTTTCTACTTCTGTTCCAGCGCATGGATTATTTGATGTCGCTGAAAATTAATACAGATAGTATTAAAGAGCGTTTGATGACTGTTTGTATTGGTAATGCCCAGGGTTATGGACAGACTCCGAATGCTGTTCCTTATAATGGTCTGCTCGATGTTTCCATCGTTTCTCAGCCAAAACTGCTGCAAGCGATGGAGGGAATGTATCTCTTGTTGCGGGATAAGATATTGAATCATCGTAATGTGATGCCTTATAGAACGCAGGAATTGAGCGTACAAATAGCTGAGCACACACCAGTCAGTGTGGATGGTCGACTATTGAATGGTACTCCTGTTGGTACGTTTACAGTTGGCGTAGAGAAAGAAGTAATCAACTTTATCATACCGAGTTAAGTTGCTTTATATATAATGTATGACGTGATATGCAATCGCATGTCATGTCATTTTTTTATTGTCGGGGGTAAATTAGAATCCAATCAGCAATATATTGCAGAGTATTTAACCCCCAGCACGATTGGTGCTCACCAACAACACCATTAGTGTTGGGCAACAACACATTGCATTCAAAGGGAATAGTGGGTTGTTAAAGTGTTAAGATTGAATCTTCAGACACTATTTCAATTATCTTTAACTATCTATACCATTTGTCATCAGATATTCTATATGAAAGTTTCAAAAGGTAAGTATTAACCGAATAAAATAATAAAAATATTATCTTACTTTATAATGCCATTATGAAAAATATTTGTATCTTTGGAGAGCCGAAAGGCGAAGTCTGTAAAGACTTATACCAGAAGAAAATAAAAACCAAACAATAAACCTTAAAAGACATGAGCTACTTAAAATTTGAAAAAGCTCTGATGACCAATCTTCAAGATTCGCTTCCCAGAGAGCTGCTGCGAACCAATCGCTCTGGTGCCTATTCTTGTTCGACGGTTGTTGATTGTAACACACGCAAGTACCATGGACTGCTCGTTGTCCCAGTTCCAGAACTGGACGATGAGAATCATGTGCTGCTGAGTTCGCTTGACCCTACTGTCATTCAGCATGGTGCCTCTTTCAATCTTGGTTTGCATAAGTATCAGGGCAATAACTTTAGTCCTCAAGGACATAAGTATATTCGTGAATTTGACTGTGATACAGTGCCAACTACGCTTTATAGAGTAGGTGGTGTTTTATTAAAGAAGGAGGTTGTCTTCCAGCATTATGAAGACCGTATCTTAATTCGTTATACTTTATTGGAGGCGCACTCAAAGACTACTTTGCAGTTCCGCCCATTCCTTGCATTCCGTAGTGTTCGCCAGTTTACCCATGAGAATGGTGCTGCTGACCGCTCGTATGAGGTTGTGGATAATGGAATCAGTACTTGTATGTATTCTGGTTATCCATCGCTTTTTATGCAATTCTCAAAGAAGAACGAGTTCCACTTTGATCCATATTGGTATCGTGGATTGGAATATCCAAAAGAGCAGGAGCGTGGTTATGCTTCTAATGAAGACCTTTATGTGCCTGGTTACTTTGAGATGAATATAAGTAAGGGCGAAAGTGTTGTCTTTGCTGCATCAACTACTGAATGTCGTACATCAACTTTGAAGAATCTGTTTGATAAGGAAGTGGAGTCACGTAGTCCACGTGATAACTTCTTCCACTGCCTTGTTAATGCTGCTCATCAGTTCCATAATCGTACAAAGAACGACGAACGTTATATTCTCGCGGGCTATCCTTGGTTCAAGTGTCGTGCTCGTGACCAGTTTATTGCTTTACCAGGACTTACTTTAAGTATTGAAGAACAAGACTACTTTGAACTCGTAATGAAGACAGCTGAGAAGGGTTTACGTGAGTTTATGGAAGGTAAACCACTCAGCGTGAAGATATACGAGATGGAGAAACCAGACGTTCCTCTTTGGTGTATATGGTCAATCCAACAGTATGCAAAGGAAGCTGGTAAGAGTCGTTGTAGAGAACTCTACATGGATTTGATACGTGATATCGTTGATTATCTCTTGGCAAGCAAGCATCCTAATCTCACTTTGGATGAGAATGGATTACTCTATGCAGATGCGAAGGGAGAAGCGATTACATGGATGAACTCCATGGATAATGGCAAACCTGTTGTTCCACGCTCTGGATATATCGTAGAGTTTAATGCGCTTTGGTATAATGCGTTGCGCTTTACAGCTGCAATGGAATTAGAGGGAGGTAATGAAGAGCGCGCAAACGAACTTGAAGCACTTGCAGAGAAATGTAAGACTTCATTCGTTGAAACATTCCTCAACGAGTATGGCTACCTTTATGACTATGTTGATGGTAGAATGGTTGACTGGAGTGTACGTCCGAATATGGTGTTTGCAGTGGCCCTTGATTATTCTCCACTTGACCAGAAGCAGAAGAGGGGAGTATTGGATGTATGTACACGTGAACTCCTTACGCCAAAAGGATTACGTTCTCTTTCTCCAAAGAGTGGTGGATATAATCCATTATATACAGGTCCTCAGCATCAGCGTGACCTTGCTTATCATCAAGGAACAGCTTGGCCTTGGTTGGGCGGCTTTTATCTTGAAGCCTGCTTGAAACTTTATAAGCAGACACGTCTAAGTTTTGTAGAGCGTCAGTTGGTAGGTTATGAAGATGAGATGATAAATCATTGTCTGAGTACACTACCTGAACTCTTCGATGGCAATCCACCATTCAGTGGTCGTGGAGCTATCTCTTTTGCCATGAATGTAGCCGAGGTGCTCCGTACATTAGAATTACTTGAGAAGTATAAATTTTAAGAGGAGGGACCAGTATGAAAGTTTTAATGTTTGGATGGGAGTATCCTCCTCATGTTTATGGTGGCTTAGCAACTGCTAACTTTGGTATATCAGAAGGACTTCATGCACAGGGCGACATAGAGACAATTCTCTGTTTGCCACATCCTTTTGGTGATGAGGATCATACATACGCTGAGATTGTGGCGATGAATCATGTGCCTATCGCTTATCGTGAATTGGGTTATGATTATGTAAAGAATCGTCTTGGCAACATTATGTCGCCAGAACTTTACTTTAAGTTGCGTGAGCACATCTATGCCGACTTCAATTATATGAACGTCAACGACCTTGGTGCAATGGATTTTGCGGGAGGTTATCCTTCTAATCTGCACGAGGAAATTAATAATTATTCGATTATTGCAGGTGTTGTTGCACGTACATACGATTTCGATATTATTCATGCACACGACTGGTTGACTTACCCAGCAGGTATTCATGCTAAGCGTGTGTCTGGAAAACCTTTGTGTATCCATGTGCATGCAACCGATTTTGACCGTTCACGTGGTAAGGTTAATCCAACTGTATATGGTATAGAAAAGGACGGTATGGACAATGCTGATTGCATTATGTGTGTGTCAGAACTTACACGCCAGACCGTTATTAACCAGTATCATCAGGACCCACGCAAGGTGTTTACGGTGCATAATGCCGTTTATCCATTGGCTAAGGAGATTGCAGATATGCCTCGTCCTGACCATAAGGGTAAGGAGAAGGTAGTAACATTCCTGGGTCGACTGACAATGCAGAAAGGACCTGAATACTTTGTTGAGGCAGCTAATATGGTGCTTCATCGTACACGTAACGTTCGTTTCTGTATGGCAGGTTCAGGCGATATGATGGACCAGATGATTTATCTTGCAGCTGAACGTGGTATTGCTGACCGTTTCCATTTCCCAGGTTTTATGCGAGGAAATCAGGTTTATGAATGTCTGAAGGCATCTGATGTTTATGTGATGCCGTCGGTAAGTGAGCCTTTTGGTATCTCTCCATTGGAGGCAATGCAATGCGGTACACCGAGTATCATTTCAAAGCAGAGCGGTTGTGCAGAAATTCTTAATAACTGTATCAAGGTAGACTATTGGGATATTCATGCGCTTGCAGATGCTATTTACTCCATTTGTCATAATGAGAGTCTCTTCGATTATCTCTCTGTAGAGGGTAAGCGGGAGGTAGACCAGATAACATGGGAGAAGGTTGGTGCGTGGATTCGTGAACTCTACCTTCGTACCTTGGGCTGGCAGTAAAAGCCCTGAGAGTACTAATAACCTTTTTAAAACTAAAACAAAAAGATAATGAAAACAATCTGTTTATATTTCGAGATACACCAGGTAATTCACCTGAAACGCTACCGCTTCTTTGATATTGGTACCGACCATTATTATTATGACGATTTCGAGAACGAACGATCAGTATCAGAAATCGCTGAGAGAAGCTATATGCCTGCATTGGATACGCTGTTGCAGATGATTAAAGATAATGGGAAAGCTTTTAAGGTAGCCTTCTCACTTTCGGGCGTAGGTATTGAGCAGCTTGAGATGCACGCTCCACAGGTGCTTGACAAACTACAAGAGCTGAATAATACAGGCTGTGTAGAATTCCTTGCTGAGCCTTATTCTCATGGTTTAGCGTCATTAGCTAATGAAGAAAGCTTCAAGTCTGAAGTAAAGCGTCAGGCTCAGAAGATTAAGGAATACTTTGGTCAGACACCAAAGATATTGCGCAATTCTTCTCTTATTTATAGTGACGATATTGGTTTGATAGCTTCTCAGATGGGCTTTAAGGGAATGTTGACAGAGGGCGCAAAGCATGTCTTGGGTTGGAAGAGTCCACATTATGTATATAACTGTGCTCTTGCTCCTAACTTGAAACTTCTGTTGCGTGATGTAAAGTTGAGTGATGATATCTCATTGCGTTTCAATAATTCAGACTGGGATGGTTATCCATTGTTTGCTGATACATATATGTCACAGATTGCAGCACTCCCAGAGGAGGAGCAGGTCATCGGTATCTTTATGAACCTTTCAGCACTTGGTATTGAGCAGCCATTGTCAAGCAATATCCTTGAGTTCTTCAAGGCGTTGCCAGCATGTGCTAAGCAGCATGGCATCACCTTCTCAACTCCAACGGAGATTTGCATGAAGTTGAAGAGTGTAGACAACCTCTACGTGCCAGATACATTAAGTTGGATGGATGAGGAGCGTGATGTTAGTACATGGTTGGGTAATCCAATGCAGCGTGAAGCATTCAATAAATTGTATAGTATTGCTGATCGTGTGCGCATAGCCAATGATCCACGTGTTAATCAGGATTGGGACTATTTGCAGGCAAGTGAAAACTTCCGCTTTATGTCAACCAAACCTTCACGTGTTGGCATGGACCGTGGTATCTATGATAGTCCATTTGATGCCTTCACTAATTATATGAACATTCTTGGCGACTTCTTGAATCGTGTCAATACACTTTATCCTGCTGAGATTGACAATGAGGAGTTGAACAGTTTGCTCACGACAATCCGCAACCAAGGTGATGAGATAGAAATGAAATCTAAGGACATCATCAATCTCCAAGCAAAGGTAGAGAAATTGGAGTTAGAAGGAGATAAACTTCGTGCTTTGTTAGAGAAGAAAGCACCTGCAAAGAAGGCAGCTACTCCAAAGGCTACAGCTAAGAAACCAGTCAAGAAAGCTCCTGCTAAGAAGGTTGTAAAGGCTGTTGCCGAAGAAGTTAAAGCTAAGTAAGGTCTTTATATAACATACGTATAACGCTCATATAGCAAACTGATGATTTTTATCAGGCGTGTTATATGAGCGTTTTTTACAAATAATGTATTCTCATATCGTTGGTTTTTGTAAACTATTTTTATATGATTTAAAGTCGAAACATGCTCTTTTGGCTTCTAAAAGACGCCTAATAGGCTTGCAAAAGATGCCCTTTTGAAGTCTAACTAACGCCCTTTTGAAGTCCAATTAGGCGTCTTTTCTTGTGCTGACTTATAACTATTTGATTTCCTTTTAGTTACAGACCTGCTTTTAATATGCTATTTTGCTATTAAATATAGAGGATTTATCTGAAATTATGTAATGATTTTTCAAAGCCTTATTTGAATCTTTGAAGTATTAAAGAAAAGTTTTCTGAGTCAGAGAGTGATAATAAAATAGGTAGTGATACAGCCAATGTGAAACTTATTTCTCCTCCATTGGTACACAGCACCAGCGAGAAACCTTGAGCATTACACCAATGCCTGGGATCTCTTTTAAGAGATAATACTTCTTACTGGAGCGAACCAATCGTCCGGTCATTCCCTTTAGTGGTCCGAACTTAACAAGAACCTCGTCACCAGCTTTCATTTGTGCCTCGTCTGAGGAAAGGAACTTGCGCATGGTTATCTCAGGATTACACATCAGACGGAACTCATACATCTGATCGTGAGGAATGAGTGCATACTCTCGTGAATCCTTTGACTTCTTTACAACGCTAATTTTATAGTTGGATTCTTGTACAATCTTTTGAAATGAGATGTCTTCTCCTGTCATTTTTACAAAGAGAATATTACGGACAACAGGACGAAGAACAGAGTGAGGCTTACCATCACGCCCTTCTATGTCAACATATTGTTCAGGAACAAAACATTCCAAACCATGACGCATAAAGTAGGTTCTCACCTCTTCAAGCTTAAGAGTGAAAAGCCTTACTGCATACCAAGGCGCTCCATCATCAATGACTCCGTCTATATAGCTTGCTGCTGTTGTCATAGTATGTATAAGAATAATTATTTGTTAGATGTGTAACCAATT
The DNA here is from genome assembly GCA_927910885.1 of uncultured Prevotella sp. Lineage (GTDB taxonomy): Bacteria > Bacteroidota > Bacteroidia > Bacteroidales > Bacteroidaceae > Prevotella. The sequence continues at coordinate 11,161 of CAKMOD010000050.1, forward strand.
AGCCATAATCTTTTTTCCATCTGGCGTTAGAACGCTCTCAGGGTGAAACTGGATACCATAAACATTATGCGTTCTATGGCGTAATGCCATGATTAACCCTTCTTTGCTCTCGGCTATTATTTCTAAACAATCAGGGAAGTTAGTCCTCTCTACGACCCAACTATGATATCGTCCTACTGAGAAATATTTTGGTAACCCAGCAAACAAAGGGGTATTAACAATTTGATTCGTTTCTGTTGTTACACCATGAAAGACATCAGATAGATTCTTTAGTTTTGCTCCGAATGCCTCACCAATAGCTTGATGCCCCAAGCATACGCCTAAGATTGGCTTTACGCCAGCATAGCGGCGAATAATGTCCAATAGCAGACCAGCTTCCGATGGGATGCCAGGGCCGGGACTTAAAACAATACGATCGTAGTTATTCAAATCTTCAAGGGAGAACTGATTGTTACGGACTACCGTTACATCAACTCCTAATTCCTTTATGAGATGAACAAGATTATATGTAAAAGAATCGTAGTTATCAATGATAACACAATTTGTTTTCATTCGTGTCTCAGTCCTCTAATCAATGGATCTACTTTACTTTCTCAAGAAAGTTCTTCATTAATGCTACATCCTTTACTGCTGGTGCTGTCTCAAACTTCTCGTTTATGCTGATACCATAGAACTGAGGATGAGAGAAAGTCTTAATCTTATCAGCCTCTTCGATACCAATATTCCCACTTACAAGGAAAGGAACCTTTCCTTCATACGCTTCCAAAATGCTCCAATCCTTTAGATTCTCTTGGATGTCAAAGAGGAAGTAATCAACTCCTTCTGCATATTCCTTGTATTTCTCTATATCCTCACGCTTTGTAATGACAAGACGCTTCATAATCTTTATTCCAGCATGAATATCAGGGTCAAGGGTACGACGAAGGTTGTCCACCATCACTATACTCTCTTCTCCATTAAGCTGGACAACATCAAGATTGAAGTTATAGACGCGTGTAACAATATTCTGTGGCATGTCATCAGCAAAAACACCACAAAGAATTGGTCTTTGTTGTTGTTGAGATGATTCGTGTGACGATAAGTCAGACAGGCTGCTATAGTCTGGAATAATACCAGCACATGATGATATCTGACTGACATAACGTTCGCTTTTAGGCTCGAAATCCAATCCTACCCAGTCTATGCCAAGTTGAGAAACTTCGTGAATATTGTGGGCTTCACGCATGCCACATACCTTTATAATCATATAGATATAAAATTCTCAAATACTTTTACGCTACAAACTTACATAAAATTATCGAATTATACGCTTGTGAAATAAAGAAAAGCTCTTTTATTTAAAGGAAAGATGAATAAAAAGGAATGATACAAGATAATCCCAACAAATTAATGCATATAAAGTGAAAATATTCTTGTAAGAAGATATAATAATATCTATCATATAGCGTTTAGATGACATAATAACTCTCAACAATACATTTTCGGCCTATGGTTAGAATATTTACTCCAGAAGAACTTAAGCCGTCTGAGAAGACGCTTAATATTATTCGACAGATAGCTTATACCTATCGTGTCATTAAAATCAATGGGAAGATGCAAACCTTTTGCTTGAACTAAGATTGATATGGAAATAATAGTATCACCTTCCCTGCTCTCCGCTGACTTCCTTCATTTGGATAAGGAGATTGAAATGATTAATGAAAGTGAGGCTGATTGGCTTCACATGGATGTCATGGATGGCGTCTTCGTCCCTAATATTTCTTTTGGTTTCCCTGTGCTTGAAGCAGTTGGTAAGGCCTGTAAGAAGCCTATGGACGTACACTTTATGATTGTTCATCCAGAAAACTATATCCAACAAACTGCTGATACAGGCGCAGCTATCATGAATGTTCAGTATGAGGCTTGTGTTCATTTACATCGAACAATACAAGCGATTCATGCTGCAGGAATGAAAGCTGGTGTGACGCTTAACCCTTCAACACCTGTCAATGTTCTTGAGGATATTATTTGCGATTTAGATATTGTTCAGCTTATGAGCGTAAATCCTGGTTTTGGTGGACAAAAATTCATAGAGAGCAGTATTAAGAAAGTGCAACGATTGCGCCAGTTGATTGACCGTGAAGGTAGCAATGCGCTGATCGAAGTAGATGGTGGAGTACAAGCAGATACGGCACCTCGCCTTGTTGAAGCTGGTGTTGACATTCTTGTTAGTGGTAGTTATGTCTTCAAGGCAGCTGACCCAAAGGCTACTATCCACTCACTCAAGCAACTGCATAGATAATAATAAGACATAGAAGAAGCCCTCGCTTGTTTTAACAAGATAGTTAAGAAACAAGTGAGGGCTTTTTGTATAGTTAATAAAAGAACTATTTATTCTTATGTTAATTGCAAACTTACCTTATGTTCGCGGACCATTCTCCGCAAGTTGAATATGGCATAACGCATACGACCAAGGCTGGTATTAATGCTAACGCCTGTTGTTTCAGCAATCTCTTTAAAAGACATCTCTTGATAGAAACGCATAAAAACAACTTCGCGCTGTGTGGCAGGAAGAAGGTTCATCATTCGTTTTACATCTGAGAGTGTCTGGCTATTAATGAATTGACATTCAATGTTGTCAATGACTGTATCGTCACCACCAACATTTGATAAGTCGTTGTCTTTAGGTGCATCAATCACCTTATCTGCACGCTGCGCACGATACCAGTCCATAATTACATTATGAGCAATGCGCATAATCCATGCAGAGAACTTACCTGTTGGTGAGTATCTTCCCTGTTGTAACTTCGTGATAATCTTCACGAACGTCTCTTGAAATAAGTCATCAGCAGCATCCCTATCATGCACAACGAATAGAATATACGAAAAAAAGTTTCGATTGATTGCGCGATAGCAACAAATCGAAAGCATCGTTGCTTCCTTCAATGTATGACAATGCCAACTGCTCGTCGGTCATCTCATTCAGATTCTTCATTTTCAATTTTCTTTCTTATGAAGTAGAAGTATGTCGATAGGCTTTTCTAACTTTTATTATTATTTGGGGTTGCAAATATAATCAATTTTCTTATTTGCTGCAAATCTTTTATATAAAAAGTCACTCGTTCAACCATTCGCTTGCCAGTATATGCTTTTTCATACCTGGTATTCCTAAGTATTTTTGTTTAATGCCAAAGAAGGCAATATGTCTACCATAATTCTGAGGATTAGCAGCTAAAGCAATATCTTCTTTCATTTGTTTGTTGACCATTTGGATAGAAATAACATTCTTGGCGTCAGATTCTTCTGGGTCGTCAGCTAATAGGATTGCAGAGTCATACGTGAAAGGTGGTTCCCATTCAGCCTGCTTGATATTTCGTTTGCAAGCTCCAACAATATAACCATGTACCCAAACTCCATTATTTCCAAAGTCTCCCTTGAGAAACTCTGAAACTGTATATACCTGTGAGTCACCATTGGGCTGAGGGGAATGTTGCTCTTCTTCTTTATGCTCATCATCAGATGGTAAAATAGTTTTTCCACAACTAAACAATAATAAAGCTGCTAAAAGTAAGAGGAAAGATTTGTACTGTTTCATAGAATTAAGTTTAATAATCTGATACAAAGGTAAGTAAAGATTGGCGTAATGGACATTTGGTAGGCTGAAAACCTCTCGGGTTTTAGTAATGGACATTTGGTAGGCTGGTTATTCCAGCCTACTTGTTTTTTATTTATGAATCCATCTATAAACTTCTTCTTGTTAGCTTCATTCAATCCATTATGATTATGTAGTGCTCTTTTAAGTTGTGAGTTAAATCCTTCCAACAGGTTTGTTGTATTA
>CAKMOD010000051.1 GCA_927910885.1 uncultured Prevotella sp.
CGTCGATGCCCATTCTTTTTAACATTTGAGCTATTACAGAAGATACAGTTTTTTTATTCATAGATTTTCAAATGCTGCAAAGGTAGTAAATAAAAGAAACCCGAGAGGTTTTCAGCCTACCAAATGTCCATTACGCCTAAAGATTTATTATGTGTCAAGTTTTGGGATTGTTTTTCTACTTTAAAGAGAAATAAAAAAGAGGTTGGTGCAGGAAGCTACCAACCTCGAAAATGATTTAGCAAAATATCTAAATCAGTGAAAAACACTTCGCAAATATAGGATAAATAGTGGAATAAAACAAATTTTATCAACAAAAAAATGCGATTTTAACATTGTAAGCGCACACATCTATCTTGATATGTAGTGTATGAGTGTGGAAAATGAATAAATAAAAGGTTATTCATGGATTTATAATTGCATATATCATAATTATTAGCTAAATTTGCACTATAATTAAACCTTTTTATTAATTAAATAAAGTTATTATGAATAAAATTCTACGCTTTGCTTTTGTTGCAGCATTTGCTGCAGTTAGTTCTTTATCTTTTGCACAGAAAACAGTTACATTTGAAGCTGGAAAAGATGTTGCAGATGGGGAAACAATTGTAAAAGACGGAGTAACAATTACTCTTACTATTGCTACACCTGGTAAAACTGCAGGTAAGTTGAATGAAAAGTATTCTTATCGTTTGTACAAGGATGCTACAACAACAATTACTTCGTCTGCAGGAAACATTACCAATGTTGCTTTTGTATGTGACACGTACAAGGATAAAGGTAAAAGTTTTTTAGGTGATGGCTTCGATGCAAGCATGGAAGGATTGACTGTTTCTGCTGACAAAATTAACGTAACATGGACCGGTGATAAGAATTCTGTCGTGTTCAATACCCCAAAGCATCAGGTACGTGTTAAGAAGATTACCGTTACTTTGAAGAATGATCCTACCGGTATTAATGAAGTTAGCAACGGTACTGTAAATGAGAATGCACCTATCTACAACCTCGCTGGTCAGCGTGTAGGTAAGGATTACAAGGGTGTAGTTATTCAGAACGGTAAGAAGTTTATCAAGAAGTAAACAAGTTTATTGAACTGTCTGATAAACTCCTCTCATAGATTCGATTCATTAGTGTCTTATCTTATTAATGGAGACATTTTTGAACACGTATTCTAATCTTTAACCGGTGTGTTGGGTGTCCGCACGTATGGTGTTGATGCTTAACACATGTGGTGTTGATGCTTAGCACACATGGTGCGCATGGTGAAAACCAATGATGTTATGCTCAATATTCGTGCAATATAATCGTTGGGTAGAAGTTGTTAGAGGTTAGGGTAGGGAAGCGTTTCTCCTAAGATGAAGCGATATAGTTCGATGATAAAGAGATAATTTGGGAGAGTTTGCAGATGAAGTTTTATCGGATAGCATAAGTTGTTTAGAATAAGCGGGTCGTAAAGGGTTTGGTTATTCGCTTAATCATATAAAAAACGCCAAAGAAACGATATGTTCTTTGGCGCTTTTATTTTGTCATTTTCTTAGATTAGAACTCACTTGTAAAGTGGAAACGGATATTCTCAAAGTCTTGCTGAGCCATACTTAGCACATAGCTTGAGTCTGCAAGGAAGACGTCACGTCCCTCAATATCCTTAGCCATATACTGGTATTTACGCTTTTTGAAGTTTTCTAATTCTTTCTCGTCATCAGCCTCAATCCAACAAGCTTTGTAGAGGTGTACTGGTTCCCAACGACACTTAGCATTATACTCATGCTCCAAACGATACTGGATAACCTCAAACTGAAGCTGTCCAACAGTTCCCACGATACGACGGTTGTTGAATTGGTTTACAAATGACTGTGCAACACCTTCATTCACAGCTGTTCAATACCTTTTTTGGAACTGCTTAGACTTCATTGGGTCATCGTTCTCAATGTATTTGAAAAGCTCTGGTGAGAAGCTTGGTAGACCACGGAAGTGGATGTTTTCTCCCTCGGTAAGGGTGTCACCAATCTTAAATACTCCACCACTATCAGGCAAACCAACGATGTCACCAGGGTAAGCCTCTTCTACAGTACTCTTGCGTTGTGCCATGAACTGAGTAGGAGAGGAGAAGCGCATAGTCTTACCATTACGAATGTGGAGGTAAGGCTGATTACGTTGGAACTTACCAGAACATACCTTGCAGAAGGCAATACAACTGCGGTGGTTAGGGTCGATATTGGCAGTAATCTTGAAGATGAAACCTGTAAACTTAGGCTCATTTGGTTCAACCATACGCTCTTCAGCCTTCGTAGGACGTGGACTTGGAGCAATCTCAACAAAACAGTTAAGCAGTTCCTGTACACCGAAGTTGTTCAATGCAGAGCCGAAGAAAACAGGTGCAACCTCTGCACGGCGGTATGCTTCAACGTCAAAGTCAGAGTAAACACCATTGACTAATTCGAGGTCATTACGTAACTGTTCTGCAAATTCAGCACCAACTTGCTCGTCCAATTCGTTAGAGTTGATATCAACTTCAACCTTCTCTGTCACACGCTGCTTGTTAGGTGTAAAGAGGTTTAGCTGCTGCTCATAGATGTTATATACACCCTTGAAACGCTGTCCCTGACCGATAGGCCATGAAAGTGGGCGTACACTAATCTGGAGTTCTTCTTCCAATTCGTCCAATACTTCGAATGGATCACGGCCTTCACGGTCCATCTTGTTGATAAAGATGATAACAGGAGTGTTGCGCATACGGCACACCTCCATCAGTTTACGTGTCTGTGCCTCTACACCCTTGGCAGAGTCAACAACGATGATAGCTGAATCTACAGCTGTCAATGTACGATAAGTATCTTCGGCAAAGTCCTGGTGGCCAGGAGTATCAAGGATGTTTACCTTATAATCTTCGTAGTCAAACTCCATCACAGAAGTTGACACAGAGATACCACGCTGCTTCTCAATATCCATCCAGTCGGATGTAGCTGTCTTGCGTATCTTGTTACTCTTCACCGCACCAGCAACCTGAATCTGACCACCGAAGAGAAGGAATTTCTCTGTTAAAGTAGTCTTACCTGCATCTGGGTGAGAGATAATGGCGAACGTTCGCCTGCGTTCTATTTCATTCATTTGTATTTATTATCTTGGGGAGTACAAGAGTTGTCTATCGTTGTTCAAGTTAAGTAAAGTCGTTCCTGTTTTGGTTTTAAGGGAAGGTTTTGACTTTACTCATTCTTGCCTTTCTTGTTTTTATCTCCTATTATTTATCTTGTTCTTGCAAGCCTTTCATGCACTTTTTCAGTGACTCAACCCAATATGGAATCTTTATACCGAAGGTTTCCTTAATCTTTGTCTTGTCAAGGACAGAGTAGGCTGGGCGTGTAACAGGTGAAGGGAACTCGTCGCTGTGACAAGGTTGGATGTCACATGCAGTGTTTTCAGCAAGTTCTGCAATCTTAATCGTGAAGTCATACCAGCTACATACACCCTCGTTAGAGAAGTGATAAATACCACCATTTCCTTCATATTTACGATTCTCAACGATATCATAGATAGCATCAGCTAAGTCACCTGCATAGGTTGGTGTTCCGCATTGGTCAAAGACTACCTTTAACTGTGGCTTAGTCGCAGTGAGATTCATCATAGTCTTAACGAAATTATGACCAAACTCACTGTAAAGCCACGCTGTTCGAAGAATAATATGGTTTACACCTGTAGCCTGAATCTTTTCTTCACCATGTAGCTTTGTTAAGCCGTAAACACCAGTAGGAGTACCCTTCATATCCTCTTTACAAGGAGTATTATATGGGTCGCCACCGAAGACATAATCCGTACTAACATGAACAAGCAAGCCACCAACCTCTTTCATAGCCTTTGCAAGGTTCTCTGGTGCAGTAGCATTGAGCAATTCAACAATCTCACCTGCAGTTTCTGCTTGGTCCACATTGGTCCATGCAGCGCAGTTGATGATACATTCAATCTTATTGTCTTGTACCATCTTGCGGATGTCTTCGAGATTAGTAATGTCTAACTTTGTATATCCCTCACATACATCTGTGAAGATATAGTGGTCTTTACTCTGCTTAGAAACAAGCTGAATCTCGTTGCCAAGCTGTCCGTTAGCTCCTGTAACTAAAATATTCATAAGCTATCTCCTTTATTCTTCGCCGAAGTTTAATCCTTCAGTCTTATCCTTTATGTAATAGTCTGATAACATACCAATGAAGGTTGTTATCTCGTTAAGTGCACGGGTTGTCTCTGGTGTAATCTCTTTCTTTTGTAGACGGAGCATCATTACTCCATAAAGAAGGTCAAAGCAAGTCTCAATTTCGCTCTTTCCTAATTGTGCAGCTACACTCTTTAGACGTTCGTCATTTGTGCGTGCCATCTTATCTGCCGTACGTTTTGTCTTACCTCTCAGTTCCACAATGAAAGGTAGAACGCGATAATATTCAGCAGAATAGAATGGAAACTTTGATGATTGCAATAACTGTGCATGCAATTCTGTGAGGTCCTGCATGAGTACCTTGTTAATCTGTAGGTGTCCACCTTCACGGCAACCTTCTTGATTCATCATGCGAACAAGGTCGCCAAACCAGTCTTCTTCTTCCTCTTTTGCTCTTCGGTATACTGGAACTGGTCAATATATTCTTTGCGAATTCGTGTCAATGAACAACCGTATGCACGTATAGTATCTTCTATCTGCCACATATAAAGCAGATATTCTGCAATACTCTTTTTCCTTAATTCCTTTGCTATAAACATAATCTGTATTTGAAGTTATCCTTAGTCATCAATCCATCAATCCATCAATAGTTGGCAGATGGTAAAGATTAAATACTGTTCCCAAAAGCATAATGATAGAGAACAGAATAACAACAGAGCCTATAACCTTATTTATAATAAGGATACCATTTACATCAAATTTATTTCTAATCTTATCAATCAACCATGATAAACCATACCACCATAGCAACGCTCCAGCTGGTACACAAGCAAAACCGATAATCATCTCTAACGGACGATCAGGCTGTACAAATGCAAACTGTGCATAACTTGCAATGAATAGGAAGATAATCATTGGGTTAGAAAGGGTTACCAAGAAGGCTGTAACGCCATTGTGGAAGAGAGAACCTTTCTCTTTTCCGCTCTGATGAGCCTTCTTCATAGGGTCTGATTTGAAGCAATATACTCCAAAGAGCAACAATAAAACACTTCCTGTAATCTGTAGTATTAGTTTGTATGTGGGATTCTCTAAAGGTCCCATGATAAAGCTCATACCTAATCCAACAATAAGTGCATATATAGTGTCACTAACAGCAGCCCCAATACCTGTTATAAAACCGTACCAACGACCCTTGTTTAAGGTGCGTTGTATACATAATATTCCAACTGGACCCATAGGAGCTGACGCAATAATACCAATAAGCAGTCCCTTAAATATGAAATCCAGTATATCTAATTGAATAGGAAATTGCATGCTTGTTATTTTGAGTGCAAAATTGCAAAAATAATATGAGATAAGCAAATTTAGCTAACAAAACTTTGTGGTATTCCACTTTTTTCATAACTTTGCCAATAGTATATTCAAACTAAAAACTTATTATGTCATGGACGTAACAGAGCAGAAGCCAGTTGTAACTGGATTGGAAAAGCCATTCGTAATTGGCTTGGACTTAGGAGGAACAAATGCTGTATTCGGTGTCGTTGATCAGCGTGGTCAGGTACTTGCCACAAACTCTATAAAGACACAGGCTTATAAGACTGTAGATGATTTTGTAGAGGCTGGTGTTGAGGCTATTAAGCCTCTTGTTGCAAAATATGGTGGTATAGGTCAGTTCCGTGCTATGGGTATTGGTGCTCCTAATGGTAACTTCTATCGTGGTACGATTGAATTTGCGCCAAACCTTTCATGGGGTCATGATGGTGTAGTGCCATTGGGAAAAATGTTCTCAGAGAAGTTGGGTATTCCTGTTGGTCTTACCAATGATGCAAATGCTGCTGCTATCGGTGAGATGCAGTATGGTGTTGCACGTGGCTTGAAGGACTTTATCATGATTACTCTCGGTACAGGTGTTGGTTCAGGTATTGTCATCAACGGTCAGATGGTTTATGGCTCTGATGGTTTTGCAGGAGAGTTAGGCCACATGATTATGGTTCGTGGAGAGAAGGGACGTACTTGCGGTTGTGGTCGTACAGGTTGTTTGGAGACTTATTGCTCTGCAACAGGTGTAGCTCGTACTGCTCGTGAGTTCTTGAAAGAGAGCACAGAAGACTCTTTGTTGCGTGAGATTAATCCAGATGATATCACTTCTTTGGATGTTTCTATCGCAGCTGGTCGTGGTGATGCACTTGCTAAGCGTGTTTACGAGTTTACTGGTAATATGTTAGGTGAGGCTTGTGCAGACTTTGCAACCTTCTCTTCTCCAGAGGCATTTATCTTCTTCGGTGGTCTGACTAAGGCTGGCGATTTGTTGATGGAGCCTATCATGCGTTCTTACAAGGAGCACGCATTGGAGATCTTCAAAGAAAAACCAAAGTTCTTGGTAAGTTCTCTTGATGATGCTGCTGCTGCCGTTCTCGGTGCTTCTGCTATCGGTTGGGAATTGTAATTTAAGATATAAAGCTTAGGTCTCTTTTGGGTTGTACGTGCTGTTTATCTGTATGTATGCTTGAGAGAGTCTAAAACTTATACATTCAATATAGGGACAAACAGCCTTGTCAGCTATTCCTTGCTTAATAAGAAGGACTGACTGTTGAGGTTGTTTGTCCCTATTGCGTTTTGTCTATATTAGCAACTTAGTGTGCTATCGCTTTTATAATGGTATATTTACTCTTTTTAAATGATGTTCGATAGCTATGCTCAGATAAATTAACCATTCGCATATTGCTTTGTTGATAACGACAATGAAGAACCAATCTTTCTGTATCTTATCAATGCGTTTCAGCTTAGCACATGCCGTGTTGACGCCCCGCACATGTTGTGTTGAGGCTTAGCACCAGTGGTGTTGTGGGTTAATTACCTTGCTATATGTTGTCACGAAGAATGCACTTTGAGGTAAGGATAGAATAGTTCAAGTAAAAGTAAGTGTAGATTAGAGTGTACAATTTAAGATTTATTGAACTGTAATAGTCCTTATCAGACTTTCTTTTTATAGTTTTTGTTTTGTGTTCTCGTTTTTTTACTCTAACTTTGCGTTTACTTATAATACTTAGAAAAAAAGATAATAACAGAAGATGAAACAGGAAGACGACATCAAGAAAGCGATTGAAGTAATGAGAAAAGGTGGTGTTATCCTTTACCCAACTGATACGGTGTGGGGTATAGGTTGCGATGCTACCAATGCAGAAGCCGTAGCAAAGGTGTATGCCTTGAAGCGTAGAGACGATTCGAAGGCACTTATCTGCTTGGTTGACTCTGAAAATCGCCTTCAGCGTTATGTACGTAATGTTCCTGATGTTGCTTGGCAGTTAATAGAAGCTGTTGAGAAGCCAACAACATTGATTCTTGATGGTGCTGTAAATCTTGCACCAAATCTGATAGCTGAAGATGGGTCTATTGGTATTCGTGTTACAAAGGAACCTTTTTCTCATGAGTTATGCTATAGATTTCAGAAAGCTATTGTAAGTACTTCGGCAAATGTTAGTGGTGAACCTGCTGCACAGAATTATCGTGACATCTCGCAGGAGATTCTTGATGGTGTTGATTACGTTTGTGAGACAAGACGTCAGGAACATAAACCGCACACTCCATCCAGTATTATCAAATTGGCAGCTGATGGCGAAGTGAAAATCATAAGGAAATAATTGAATATATAGATGAAAGTGTCAGATAGTCTGGGGTTTATATCTTGGCTTGATAATTGGCGGAATAAGCATGTGTCCAATCGCGAACTGGTATTAGTACTGGCGTTCGCTATTGGCTTTTTGGCTTCTTTGGCTGCCTATATTCTTCACGTTATTATTAAGCTGATACAAGAACTTGTTACCTCAGGTTTTCATGTTGCAACTACTAACTGGCTCTATCTTATCTATCCAATCGTAGGTATTTGGCTGACGAGTCTATTTGTTAAGTATGTTGTACGTGATAATATTTCACATGGTATCACGCGTGTACTCTATGCTATTTCTACGAAGCAGTCTCGCTTGAAGGGACATAATACATGGTCGTCTATTGTTGCTTCTGCTATTACCATTGGTTTTGGTGGTTCAGTAGGAGCAGAGGCTCCTATCGTGCTAACCGGCTCAGCTATCGGAAGTAACCTTGGGCGTATCTTCAATTTAGATAATCGTACCCTTATGCTTCTCGTTGGTTGTGGTGCAACGGCAGCTGTATCTGGTATTTTCAAGGCTCCAATAGCAGGATTGGTTTTTACACTTGAGGTGTTGATGGTCGATTTGACAATGGCTTCTCTGTTGCCGATTCTGATAGCATCTGTTACCGCAACTTGTTTCTCCTACTTCTTTACAGGGGGCTCATCGATGTTTCATTTTCAGATGGATTACCTTTGGGGGCTTGATCGCGTTCCACCAACAATTCTCTTGGGTATTGCTTGTGGATTCGTTTCACTTTACTTTATGCGATTAATGTCATGGTGCGAAAATGGTTATGGTAAGCTGTCTTCTCAGCCTTATCTGAAACTACTTGTGGGTGGCTTAGTGCTTTCTCCACTTATTTTCCTCTTTCCCTCTCTCTATGGTGAAGGTTATAGCAGCTTGAGATTATTTATTGAAGGTAAAACAGAAGCCGACTGGATGCAGGTGATGAGTGGTTCCATGTTTGCAGGAGAAACAAAGTTTCTATTGCTTTATGTAGGCTTCGTTATGATGACTAAGGTCTTTGCAACCAGTGCTACAAATGGTGCTGGTGGTTGTGGTGGAACCTTTGCTCCATCTTTGTTTATCGGTGGCTTTGGAGGTTTCTTCTTTGCTCGTTTTTGGAATATGCAACAACTTGGTGTGTATGTACCAGAGAAAAACTTTACCCTCTATGGTATGGCAGCCGTGATGTCAGCCGTGATGCATGCGCCATTAACGGGTGTCTTTCTTATCGCCGAACTAACTGGTGGCTATCAACTTTTCATTCCATTGATTATTGTGACGGTTTGTTCTTATCTTACTATTAATATTTTCGAGCATCATAGTATCTATGCTGTCCGTTTGGCAAAGCAGGGCAAACTCCTTACACACCATACAGATAAGTCTATTCTTACGCTGATGAGTATGGATAAGATTATTGATCATGAGTTTACTTCAGTCGGTCCAGATATGGAAATGGGTAAGCTTGTTCATGCAATTAGTTCCAGCCGTAATGACTATATTCCTGTTCTCAACGAGTCAGGAAGACTTTTGGGTGAGATTGATATTAACAAACTACGTCATATTATCTTCCGTACAGAACTTTATCATCGCTTTCATGTGAGTCAACTTATGACACCACCAGCAGCAACGCTTGGTGTTAATGATCCAATGGAAGATGTAATGAAGACTTTTGAACGTACGGGAGCACAGTATTTACCTGTTGTTAATATTGAAGGTGAATTAGTTGGCTATATCTCTCGTGCTCACCTTTATAGTATGTATCGTCAGTTTGTAGCCGACTTTAGTGCAGAATAAAACATATATCTGCCTATTCTTACTTATTATCTTCCCTTATTAAATCGTCAAAGGCAATGAAAAAAGAAAATATACGCATTGTTTTCATGGGAACTCCAGAGTTCGCTGTGGAGTCATTGAAAGCATTAGTTGAGAATGGATATAATGTTGTAGCTGTCGTAACACAACCTGATAAACCTGTGGGACGTCATCAAGAACAGTTGCAGCCATCACCTGTGAAACAATATGCACTTGAGCATAACTTACCAGTTTTACAGCCTGTTAAAATGAAGGATGCTGATTTCATAGAAGAGTTGCGTTCTTATAAGGCAGATATGCAGGTGGTTGTAGCTTTTCGTATGTTGCCAGAGGTTGTGTGGGGGATACCTCGTTTGGGTACGTTTAATGTTCATGCAGCTTTGCTCCCACAGTATCGTGGTGCAGCTCCAATCAACTGGGCGGTTATCAATGGTGAGATTGAAACTGGTGTTACGACCTTCTTCCTTGATAAAGATATTGATACAGGACGTATTATTCTTCAAAAACCATTTGGCATACCTGATACAGCAGATGTTGAGTATGTCTATGATGGATTGATGTGTTTAGGTGCAAAGATAGCTATGGAAACAATCGATCTCATAGCATCAAAGTTACCTGAAGACAATTTGGATGATGTTGATTTTTCTGCTGTTTTGGATAGTATCAGTGCTCCTCAAATGTGTGAAGATGTTGAACTTCAACATGCACCGAAGATTTTTAAAAAGACTTGTGAAATTAACTGGAAACAGTCTGCTAAAAAGGTTTACGACTTTGTGCGAGGACTCAGTCCTTATCCAGGTACATGGAGTACACTCTGTTCTATTGAAGACAATGGGGTAAAACCTTTGGTAATGAAGGTTTATAAGACGGCAAAGTCAGATCGCGCAGCTGTAGGTATCCCTGGTACGCTCGTCGTAGAAAAGGCTCGTCTCTATGTTAACACGTCTGATAACCTCTTGGAACTTCTTGATATTCAGTTGACTGGTAAGAAGCGAATGGATGTTCGCTCATTCTTAAATGGGTTTAAGGATATAGAGAAGTACCGCTTCCAGACAGAATGACGATAGTTTAGACAGAATGACATAAAGACATATTTCCTTAATGACATAATTTAAGGGAAGATAGAATGGCAATAGTTTAGAAAGCATATTCTTCAATAAAATATTTTGTTATTTGAAAAAAAGGCGTAATGGACATTTGGTAGGCTGAAAACCTCTCGGAATTCTTTTATTTACTACCTTTGCAGCATTTGAAAATCTATGAATAAAAAAAACTGTATCTTCTGTAATAGCTCAAATGTTAAAAAGAATGGGCATCGACGTTCTGTTCAGATGTATTCCTGCAAGGATTGTGGTAGACAATTTCAAGGTGGTCTGCGTATAAATAATATTTCTCTATGGAACGACT
>CAKMOD010000052.1 GCA_927910885.1 uncultured Prevotella sp.
AGACATGGGTGGTACTCATTGCCAATCTGCTTTGTACCGTTATCTCCAGAATGATAAAAAGAAACGTATCCTTCTCGCAGCTGGTAACCATGCTGAGGCTCACACTGATGTATTACACTGATTTCATCTCATTTATGGAAATCCACAAAATGATGAACTCATCATAATAGCTGAAAAGGCAAATTCACCACCAAAAGAACTAGACTTATTTGATTAGGGGGCTTGGATTTCAAAAAAGAATGCGGAATTACCTATATAAAGGCAATTCCGCAAGGATTTATATGTTATTTGAGTTTTACCGGACAGCAATAATTCAAATTATAAAGTTTAGATTTCAAAGGTTATTGTTCATAGCTCATAGAAAAATAACAGAAGGGACACACATTGTGCATCCCTTCTGTTTGTCTTATGTGTGTTTATGCCTTTGGTGGAGTCTTACGCTCATGCTCGGTGAGGAAGCCACAGCGGTAAGCATAGAGAAGCTCTTTGAGGGCTTCAATCTGCAGACGGAGTTCAGTACCCTTGTCGGTGTCTTCCACACGCAGGCGCTGTTGGTTCATCTCAACAATCTGAATGGTTGAAACAATGTCTGTTCCTCGTTCGATAGCATCTTCTGTTGATGTGAAAGGCTCATGCTGTACGAGCTGGAAGCCACGTGAGTGATAGACGAGGGTATAGCCTGCAATACCCGTTTCCTTGTGGTAGGCTTGAGAGAAACCACCATCAATCACCATCAGTTTACCGTTTGCCTTGATAGGATTCTCGCCCTTGACAACGTGAACAGGGACGTGACCATTGATAACGTGACGGTTAGGAAGTGGTACATCAAACTCATCTAAAATCATATCTACAATCTCCTCGTTGTCGCGCATCCCAAAGTAGTAGCCCTTCTCCTCGTGGTGCGTCTCCTTTTCTGCAATGAAATAGCGTTCGAAAGTAGCCATCTTTGCTTTGTCGAAGAGCGGACTATCTGGTCCACACCAAAGGAAGAGGAAGAAGTCGATAGCATCTTGACGCTCTTCATCTGTCTGCAGTTCGTTATTTGTCTGGAAGGCAGAACGAATCTTCATACCCGTCTGATAGAGTAGTTCCTTACCTTTCAACTTCACACCTGGACCAATCTCAACCTCTTTCAGTTTGCCCTCTTTCGTGAGTGGGATAGAAGCATGATAAAGGAGATTATGGTTGAAGACGTTATACATACAGCCATGACGGAGCAGAGAACGAATATGACTGCGCAACTTCTCACTGCCGGTAAACGACTGATGAAGACGGTCGATGAGTGCCTGCTCAGCCTCTGTAAGCTGCTCTGGATTCTTTGGGTCGATGGTTGGGAAGTTGCATGAACACATCTTATATTCCTTACCATCAAGGGTAATCGTACCCTTCTTGTAGTCGATAGCTTTGAGTAAACGACGGTCGTTCATCTTCCAAAGCGGATGACGGCTAATCATCTGTGACTCAATCTTAAACTGAAGGATGCTGATAGCCTTGTGCATCTGTGCTGTCAGAGCCTTGCTACGCTCATCGAGTGGATTGTCTTTTGGTACCTTAGGCATGAACTCCTCGCATGGATCATCACCATATACGTCCATTGCAAAGGTAGCCAACTGAATAAGGTTGATACCATATCCATCCTCAATGGTAGCCATATTGGCATAACGCAGAGCTATACGAATAACATTACAGATACAAGCATCGTTACCAGCACAGGCTCCCATCCACAAGATATCATGGTTTCCCCATGTGATATCCCAGTTGTGATAGTTCTTCAAGGTGTCCATAACGATGTGAGCACCTGGTCCACGATCGTACACATCACCTAAGATATGCAGTTGGTCAATGACTAATCGCTGGATTACCTCACAGATTGCAATGATAAAGTCGTCAGCTCGTCCAGTAGAGATAATTGTCTTGATAATCGCACTCACATAGTCGGTCTTGTCTTTATCGTCTGCATGTTCGTGCAGTAACTCTTGGATGATATAAGAGAAATCATCTGGCAAAGACTTCCGAACCTTTGAGCGTGTATATTTGCTGGACACATCACGACATACCTCAATCAATCGGTGTATGGTGATATGATACCAGTCTTTGATATCCTTTTCCTCTTTCTTAACGAGCTCCAACTTTTGTTCTGGATAATAGATCAGTGTACAAAGCTCTTGCTTTTCAATGTTTCTTAGTCTTTCACCAAAGAGCTCATTCACCTTTCTCTTAATATTACCAGAGGCATTTTTAAGCACGTGTTGGAATGCTTGATACTCACCATGAATGTCGGCAAGGAAGTGTTCTGTACCCTTAGGGAGGTGTGCAATAGCCTCAAGGTTGATAATCTCAGTTGTAGCGTCTGCAATATTTGGGAACGACTTTGCTAATAGTCGTAAATAACGTTCATCCTTTTTTAAATCGTATTTCTTATGTGTCATGCGTTAATGTCTTTGTACGAAATTATTTCTTTTGATGCCCTTTGTTTTCCTGTCATCACGTGGAGGGATAGGCATGAATCCCTCTTTCAGTAGCACCTTCTCAGCAAGGAGCTGTATGATACGACACGAATAACGGTAGAGGCGGAGGTGGCGGAGCGCGTCTGCAAGTCGGTCTTCGTCGTAATCATTATACTTTATAACTGTGTATAAATCAGCCAACAACCGTAGGGAAAGTTTTTTCTTTCGTTCTATCTGTCGAGTGTTGGCAATGATAGTTGCTATCTTTTTGATGATAGCATCTTCCTTATTGGAGTAATCACTGAGTCGCTGGCGTGTCATAGGCTGGTTGCCTATCACCTTATCTGTGTCAACCGATGTCGTTTCTTTGGGCAACAACAATGGGAATCGCTCTATGGCAGCGGTATCGATAGTGGGCGCATTGAGTTGTAAACGGCTGATACTGTTGTCTACAATCTCTCTTATTCCTTCGTCATCAGCATAGAGGAAGATTCTTCGCCATTGTTCTGGATTAAGACTTCGAAGGTTAAGAAGTTGGTCACTGGGCAAGAGATTATGGGTTGTCTCTTGTGCTAAACCAACGTGTAATAGACTTGGAACTGCATCTTTCTCCATTGCTGTCATGGCGAATTGATAGCGTGTGTCAAGTACTTTACGATAGAAAGAAATCGTTTGCCGCGCCATTTCGTCATCATTCAACGAACTGTTTAGAACGCTATCTTGTACGATGTCAATGCGTTGTGTCCATCCTAACTTTAGTATGTCCTGCCTTTCTTGCTCGTTAGTCACAAGGAGAGCATCCATACCTCGCACCATCTTCGCTTGATAGAGTAGCGTCTTTATCTTCTTAGTAGACTTTTGCTCTGTCGTTCTTGCTTTTTCATCAAGTGCCCAATGTGGTGAGAACACTACCGCACACTGCTTTTTAGCAGCACAATTAGCATGTGTGGCAGCTTTGCGTTCCCAACAGGTATGAATATGAACGATGTCAGGTTGGAAGTCAGCAAGGAGTTTTTTGAAATCCCCTTGTTGTGTAATCGTCTTGACATCAGCATATTCTTTCTGCGCTGTGGTGAGTCGTAGAAAGTAATCAGAAAGCAGATTGCCTGCCTTTATGCTGTCTATGTAATGGATGATGCGCATTTATAGTTTGTGAGATATGAAGTCATACTTGTCTGCACGATGGTATTTTAGCTTATAACCAAGGTGCTTCCATGCGATAGCAATCTCGTATGGGATAATCTTCCATGCTGGAATATCTATATCAAAATGTCTCAGTGCTTTCTTTCCAATGACTAAGCGCAGAATGATAGAGATGATAAGGGATAGTCCTGCAGCGATAGAAATCGTCCACATACCCAATAGGAGCGAGACTACAAGTGCAATACATTGCACGAGGTAGTTGCCATGTAATGCCGTTTGGTCGACATAAGGGAGGAAACGATGCTGTGGTGTTCGTTCCAAGTGTTGGCGATTCTCCATATAGAAAAGGTGTGTACCGAGCCAAACCTTCTCTGTTGGTTCCTCTTCTATGAGTGTTCCCTCAAACGAATTTTCAAACGCAAGGTTGTTACCACTTGCATATTTGTTTACAGTGAAGTCGTATTCTCCACGTATATACTTGAGGTTTCCACGGAATCCTTCCTCACGTAAGAAGTGACTCTTACGGAAGGCTAAAGCATTAAACGGGCACGCGTATGCCTTATTATGCTGATATTCACACATAAAATAGCGTGCCAAATAATGTCTTTCGAAGTGTCGATAAGCGGGTGTTTCATCCTCATAACGAGTATAGCCCACAACGAGTTCTTTGTCTTCTTGGCAGTTTCTGGCTATAGCTTGCAGCCAGTTATCACCCGTTGGATAGCAACAGATGTCAGCCATTATCACCCAATCATACTTCGCAGCCTTCACTCCTAATGTTATAGCAAGCTTCTTCTTGCTCATATAACGTGATGATTCAGGGATGAAGGTGGTGTATAGATGTGAGTTAGATGCAAAGCGTTTCAATACATCACTCGTCTCATGATCATTCTGTGGAGCCACAACAATCACCTGAAAGTCTGCTGGATAGTCCTGATTCAGATAGAGTGGGAGATTCTTTGCAAGCTCCTGCGCATTGTCATGGGGTGTAAAGATAATCGAGATAGGAGGTAAAGTTGGGAGTTGTTCTTCAATGACAATTGGCTCCGTTATCGTTTCATTCTCCTCCTCTATACGCTCATCTTCCTTACTTATTTCTTCACTTTCGGTAGTAGAAGTAGGCACACCATACTCTGCAATCCTTACTTTTCGGAAGAAAGGATTGAGCAATGAGGTCAGCAATGCTATGAGAATCAGCACTACTGAGACGATGATGGTCGTATTATCAAAAGTGAACATCTATTCGTTTTATTATTGATTATAGTTCGTCTGAGGTATAGCCTACTGGCAGTTTCCTACAATTATATTGCGAAGCCATGATTTCTCCGTATGCTCCGGCAGAGCGCATCGCAATCAAGTCGCCTCGATGAACGGTGTTAAGTTCGATTTCTTTTGCGAAGACATCACTCGATTCGCAAATCGGTCCTACCACATCATAAGCGTGTAAAGCGTCATCGCTCGATAGATTTTCTATCTTATGGCTTGCCTGATAGAGAGCAGGACGAATCAAGTCGGTCATTCCTGCATCGACAATCGCAAACTGTTTTGCTGTTCCTTGTTTCACATAAAGGGTGCGAGTGATGAGACTTCCCATCTGTCCTACTACTGCACGACCCAATTCAAAGTGGAGCTTCTGTCCTTCTCTTAGTTTCAGATAGCGTGCGAAGGTATAGAAATAAGACTTGAAATCAGGGATAGGGTGTTTGTCAGGATTGTCATAATCGATGCCCAATCCACCGCCAACATTGATGTTCTTAATCTTTATATTCTCCTGCTCTAAGCCGTCTTGTATCTCGTTGAGACGGCTGCAGAGATGACGAAAATCAGTCATTTCGAGTAGCTGTGAACCGATATGGAAGTGCAAACCGATAAAGTGGATGTTCGACATCTTACTTGCTGCCAAGATGGTAAGCAGCATGTCTTGCATGGCAATACCAAACTTATTCTCAGCCAATCCAGTGGTAATCTTCTCGTGTGTATGTGCTCCCACGTCAGGGTTGATACGGAAACATACGTTTGCAATCTTACCCTTTTTCGCAGCTAACTCATTGATAATCTTCAACTCCGAAACACTCTCTACGTTAAAGCAGAATATGTCATGGTCTAATCCAAGATTGATTTCCCAGTCTGCTTTACCCACACCTGCATAGACAATCTTGTCTGCTGGGAAGCCACAGTCTAAGCAACGCTGTATCTCTCCACCACTTACACAATCAGCCCCCATACCTGTTTGCTGGATAATATTCAGCACCTTAGCGTTTGCATTGGCTTTAACCGCATAGTGGACGATGAAGTTTTCATACTTCTTCAGTTCTTTATTAATCGCCTGTAACGTCTCTCTCAAGAGGTCACAGTCATAATAATAAAACGGAGTTTCAATCTTCTTAAACTTATCTATGGGGAAATTTTGTACCATGTGTATTGTGTCGTGATGTGATGTTTATCTGAGTTGTAGAGGGGACATACGCCCTCATATATCCAGTTGTCTGCTTCCTGCAATGACTGGCGAGGGCGTTCGTCCCTACAATAAATACTTATTGTTAGTTTATCAGTTCTTTCTTTTAGTTAAAAAGCACGTTTGACAATGACTGTAAAGCACGCTGCTTGTCAGCCTCACGAATCAAGAAAGAGATGTTGTAGTTGCTTCCACCGTAGCTAATCATACGTACTGGGATATCCTTCATTGCGTCAGTTGCCAATGTTTCAAAGCCAACGTTGCTCCAATCAAGGTCGCCAACAACGCAGACAATACACATCTCTGTGTCAACGGTTACAGTGCCATACTTCTTCAACTCATCAACAATCTCAGCCAAATGGCTATTGTTCTCGATGGTCATTGACACACCCACCTCACTGGTAGTAATCATGTCAATAGAAGTCTGATAGCTCTCGAAGATTTCAAATACTTTACGTAAGAAGCCCGATGCACCTAACATACGACTTGACTTAATCTTGATAGCAGTGATATTGTCTTTGGCTGCAACAGCCTTAATCTTTCTTCTCACCAATGTGTTATTGATGATAGTACCCTCTGCATCTGGATCCATTGTGTTCTTTAGACGAACTGGAATACCCGCATACTTAGCAGGCTGAACGCAAGTAGGGTGGAGAATCTTTGCACCGAAGTAAGCCAACTCCGATGCTTCTTCAAAGTTCAGCTGGCGTACAGCCTCTGTCTTCTCAACAACACGTGGGTCATTGTTGTGCATACCATCGATATCTGTCCATATCTGAATCTCCTCTGCGTTGATAGCTGCACCCACAAGTGAAGCGGTATAGTCAGAACCACCACGCTGCAAGTTGTCTACCTCACCGTAAGCGTTACGGCAGATGAAGCCCTGTGTGATATAGATCTGATAGCCCTGATTCTCATCCATAATCGCTGTCAGATGCTCTTTGATATACTGTCCGTCAGGCTCTGCATTCTTGTCAGTGCGCATGAAGTCGAGTGCAGAAAGTAATGTTGCTTTGATTCCCTGCTCCTGCAGATAGTTTACAACCATGTTGGTTGAGAGAATCTCACCCTGTGCAACGATACTCTTTTCCTCAAACGAGGTGAACAAATCCTTTGTGAAGGTACGCAAGTAGTTGAATTCTTCACTCAAAAACTGACGTGTCTTCTGCTTATATTCCTCAGTAGAATAAAGTTCCTCAACGTGGCCAAGATATTTCTGCTCGAGGTTGTTGATCAGTTCGTTTGCTCCCTCTGGATTCTTACGATAGAGGTAATCAGATATTTCTATCAGTGTGTTTGTCGTTCCACTCATTGCGGAGAGCACGATAAATGTAGGTTCTCCTGACTTTGTTATCAAGGAAGCTACACCCTTCATACGTTCTGGTGAACCAACGGATGTACCTCCAAATTTCATTACTTTCATCATCTTCAATCTTTCTAAATGTGGATTTATGCTGAGTTCTATGCGCTTAATCGTTTTGTTCTGACTCGTCAATCGTCTCTACTGGAGCCGTCTCTTCTGCTAATTCGCAAACTTCTTTCTTGTCGGTGAGTAGGTGAAGTTCGCCCTCATGACAACGATAAACCTTACCAGGGAACTGGTCAATGAGGTTGATGTTATGGGTAGACATGATAACCGTTGTGCCTGCTTGGCATGAGTCTTTGAGAATGCTAACAATGTTCGCAGCCGTCTCTGGGTCAAGATTACCCGTAGGCTCATCGGCAATAATAATCTTAGGGGTGTTCAGCAAGGCGCGTGCAATGGCAATACGCTGCTGTTCACCACCAGAGAGTTCACTTGGCATCTTATTCTTCTTGTCGGTCATACCCACCTGTGCCAACACTTCTTCAATGCGTCGGTCAATCTTCTGTTTGCTGATCCAACCTGTTGCCTGCAAGACAAACTTGAGGTTCTTTGATACAGAGCGGTCATGCAAGAGTTGGAAATCTTGGAAGATAATACCCATCTGTTTGCGGAGTGCAGGGATACGACTACGCTTAATGTTAGGCATACTCTCGTCGAGAACAACAGCCTTCTCAGCATCTTCGCTGTCAATATCTAATTCGCCATAGATGGTTTTCAATAGCGAACTCTTGCCCGAACCAACACGGCCGATGAGATAGATAAACTCTCCTGTTTCTGCCTGAAAGTCAACATCTTTCAGAATTAAGCGTTCATCTTGATATATGTTTACCTTCTTGTAGTCTATTAACATGATTATCTCTGTATGATTTAGTTATTGTCAATTGATACTTCTGTCCATTACCTCTTGGCAAGGATTTATTCTGCAAAGATACAAAAAAACACTGTAATAGATGCAGGAAATAAGAGGTTTAACGCATTTACACTTTATTATGATTGTACAAGAACAACTTTCACAAACCAATATGGCTGTGAAAGCTGATAGAACCCCTACTGTTAGAGGCTCTAATTCACTGAATACTTTCTCATCAGACAATTTTAGGTAACGGCATTACTTGCCTTTGGCTGGTCGACGAAATGCGGCTTTCAGCTTATTAGGGAAGTCAACCAACAGGGCTGAATCTTTGAAGTTAATGTAGATGTCTTCGTTGTTTTTTGTCTTGATATGCGTCACATTCGTATCGTCTGAATGTAAGTATAATAGTACATCCTTCCCTTCTTTTGTCTGGAAATGCCCCACATTATTCTCGCCAACTGACATTCCGTTTGTTCTCATCTTTATGTCTGGCACCGTTGCGTTGCCGTCGACTTGTGTAATACTTGCTATCGGTATTTCCTTAGCGTATAACCCTTCAATAAACAACGTGTCATTTCTAATCATCGTATTGTTGTCGTACCCTGTGACGGGGAGGGTTCCGATGAGAAGAAGCACACCTAATATCACAATGATAGAGAGCATGAGTACGAGTATAGTCTTCCTCTTCTTCTCTATCTTGTACAGCTGTAACAGCATGTAAACGATAGCTGCAATTTCTGGAATGAGTATGACGACAAGTTGATAATCTTCCCAATGAAAGGCAAGGCAAGCGAAACCACCGACAAGGATGAAGCTACCTGCCAATATTAGTGCTATCTTTATTCTCCTCAATCGTTTAAGTCCTTCCCCACTTTTAAGTTTCGCTTTTGGTATTCTTGACCCAAAATTGATAGAAGAATCTGGTCCAATAGTGCTTCCGAGAACAATCAGCGGTAAGCTCATCAGTAGTATTATAATGGTGTCTATCATATCTCAACTTATATTAATTTTATTTATGCAATATCAATCAACTTAGTTATCAAGGTTTATAATAGAAACTAAGCATCAGTTCTCTTCCTCTAATGTCTTGATTACTAAAGCTACTTGAAAGCGTATTATTAATTCCATAGCTATAGCTTTTATTATTAAAGACATTATTCCACGCAAGACTCAGGTCGAAGTGTTTGGCTTTAAATATCAAAGTGAAGTCTTGAAAGAACATATCTTTAAACATCTTCTTCGCAACCTCGTTATGATAGTATTCCGTCAAAGTTTCTAAACTTAAAACCTTACAAAGAGGTAGTCTAAGGCTTCCCTCATGCTTCCAACTATTTAGATTAGACGTCTTTCCGAAAGCAGGCATCTTCATCTGATGAAAGCCATAAGTAAGTTTATAATTTAAATTGACACCCTTTATTAAACCAATATCAAGGTTAGAGGTTATATTTAAGTTCTTTGTGTCGTAAGGCATTCGTTGGCTATTCTGAACCATATAACTATTCATGGCATTATATAACGCCTTTACATTTAGCTTTCCTTTTAAGAAGCCTATGCCTTGTGAACCCATTAGGAACATATTCCAGCTATTGTACTTCGTGTCTCCTTGTGTCAGTGATTCTACGATATAGTTGCCCACAAAATCTTGGGTTGATGTATAAGGAGAGGTACCAAACGATCTTGTTATGCGTAATCGTATAGAAGTGCCTTTCAGAGCATCGCTATAAACAACTCCTATTCCTACGCTTTTCTCTTTGTTTAGATTATAGCCTGCCAGACCTTTATTCATATATTGATAATCTTGCAGTACTAAAGTTGGATAAAATTGGGCAGCATTAATCTGCATTGTATTAATAGATGCATCAGCCGAGAAAGTCCATGTTGCTGTGGCTTTCCATCTTATACGGAGGTTAGGGGAGAGTAAGAATTTAGACTGACCATTATCTAAACTATACTTATAATGGTTGTACGACATATCGCCAGATAATGTGAAATCAAAGTCCTTCACCATATATTCAATGCTCGGATTGGCATAGAACCTTGCAAATGTAAAGCTGCTTTTGCCCATCAGCAGTCCGATACTATCTGGAACTCCCACTAAATCAGAAGTGAAGCGGTGTTCTCCTGCATTTACTCCTATTTGTCCTGATAGAATAAATCTACCTATTCTAAGACTTCCTCTTACGTCCGTATTCGTTTCATAGTAATGTTGATTAATAGACTGCACCAGCGAATCGACATATAGTTGTTGCGGACGTATATCCATTATATTCTTTGATTGCAGAGTGACAAGGCGTTTGCCATACTTCTTCATGATACTAAAATTGTCCTTTAGCGTATAAATAGGCAAGTTCCCCATCATCGTGTGCGGATGAGTCCCCTGTTCATTCAGCCATTGTTTGTTCCAAGAGAAGTCACCAGAAAGTTCATTTTTAAGATAATGATTTTTAGCGTTATTCTCGTATTTTATCTTTGCAAAGAGGTCATTACTTTTCTCCAAATACTGTTTTCTGTTTTCTATTGTCTTTATACCGCTATTTGTATAAAAGTCTGAATGGCGCAAAGAGGTAGCCTCATTGCGGTCATTGGTAAACGTAATCTGCACGTTTACTTGAGAATTTTCGTCTATACGCTGTAGTGCATTCAAACTAACAGCATGTGAGCGGTTAAATAATGAACGTCCTTTGAGCAATAAAGGCGATGGAGAAGGAAGGGCGAGCATAGCTGTTAAAGGACTTTGTAGCTCATCAAAACTTAAAAGTTTGTCCGTCTCTCTCCTTATATTCTTACCTATATTATTTGTCTTATAGGTGAGAATTGTCTGAAAAGAAGGCTTCAGGCGCATGGCAAAGGTTTCATAATTCCACAATCCTCCATGACTCTTTAGTCCTATGCCACCGCTATAGGTCGTCATCCAGCGTGCCTTGGCTCCTTGTTTCATCTTAATATTGATAGCATTATCGTCAGAATAAGTAAAATCATCTAACACACGGATAGGTTGATGATGCTTCATTACTTCTACTGTTGCGACATCATCTTGGGGCAATGACTTTGTTGCCAAGCCATATTTCCCTCCCATCAGATCCATCCCTTCTATATAGAAGTTGCTGATAGACTTTCCCTCGTATTGTATCTCGCCATTCTCTTTATTCACCTCAAAACCAGGGACACGCGCAAGAACATCAGCTAATGTTCGGTCTCCTTCTTTTTTATAGGTAGTGAGTAGATATTGAATCGTATCGCCTTTTATCTTAATTGGTTTTGCCTTTACAGTTATCTCCGATAACGTTTTCGTATCTTCCTCTAATGTGATATGCTGTGCAGGCATATCCATTGTAACCTTTAGTTCCTGCTTTTTATAGCTTATTGCTGAAATAGATAGAATATTACCTTCTTGTGCTGTAATGGTAAATTTCCCCTTAGCATCTGTCTGACAGAAATGTAATGTCTTTTTTGTGGTTGCATCTACAGTCTTGATAATAGCTGCAGACACAGGGTGTCCTCCTACGTCAGTAACGACACCTTCCACTATCCTCTGTGCACTTATTGACTGTACAAGTAGGATAAGCAAACATAAAATAATATATTTCTTCATTAGTAATATCTTATTCTAATTCCATTTCGGGAATAAAGATTGTATTCTTTGGATAGAGCGTATGGTTTGAAGCCTTTTTTAAATAAGAGAGTCGGTCTATATCCTTATACTTTTTCTCCCAGAAATTATAAAACGTTACAGGTGGCAACTGCTCTCTTTTTATGTTACTTGCAATTATGTCTAAAAAACCATCGCAATGCGCGGCTAAGATTAAACCGGGTAGTCCACCTAATTTCCACGGACCGAGCGGTAAAGGAATCTCCTCACAGAACCACACCTTCCAGTCTCGTCCACGGAAATGTGTGGTCGCCATTGTGCAATTAAACCCTATTATATTTCGTGTACTGTCTTCGTGAATAACCCATTCCGGTGTGGGTATGTCTTCTGTTATCTTATAGTGAGAGTCCCAGACCTGTGTGTAAGTTGTCATTTTTCCTTCTTCAAGATTTCTGTAAAGATAATCATTATAATTAGGACCTCCTACTGTCGGAATGGTCTTATTTTTATTGCGAGCAGCTTCTATCTCTTCATTAATTATCGCCAAAGCTGTCTCAGGGTTGCTCCCTAAGGAATCGGACCGTAAATTATGATAGCTAAAATATTCACTTACATTTTTCCCTATCCTAAGCGCATAGTCATCATAACTGTTAAGATACTTTGTATGATAACAGATTTCGAGAATGCTCGGTTCGATGATATGTGTCTCTTGTCCAAAGCAACTAAGCAGTGACAACATGAATGTGATACAGACTGAGTATAATTTCATAATCATTAATTTTTGATTGACTTGTATACGGAAAGCCCTCTATGCATTAGTCTTTTTCCTTTATAGGTTTCGTTAATTAATTACAAACATTAAAAATATGGGATACTTAGTCAAACATAATTTTCTCCATTTTCTTTTTTATATTAATAGGACATTTATCATAAGGTAGAATCCGTTTGCGATATACATATCCAAGGTATGCACTACTATTTTTAGAGTAGGCCCTATACCAATCTCCGTTTAAAACAGGCGTATACAAAAAAATATCATTTTTCAATATTTTACCTTTAACCCTATACTTTTTAGAAGGCCCCTCTCTAACGTAAGTAAAGCCGTCAGAGTCATTAATAATCGCTGGGAATTTCATATAATCATCTCTATCTACAAGACTGAGCCCATTTCCATCATATATAGAATTAATATCAGAATATTTAAAGCTACGAGGTGATTCTGTATTCACCATAAAATATAGTACTTTATTCCCTAAATTGACTTCTACAACAGAGTCAAGGGGGTTGCCATAGCTAAATATACACGCATTTTTTATCGCATCAAAAATTATTCGCTCATTCTTTCCTTGGTAAAGGGAGCTAATAGAATAATTACAGTCTCCTATCCCAATGTAATCTTTATTATGACACGTACTAAGAACTTTATAAAGATCATATAAACAGTCCTTAGCTGAGTGCTGCGCATACATAGAAAAGAAGCACATGTATGATAAGAGGATTATCGTTATATATCTTTTCATAATCAAATATTTTTACTTATATGTACTAAAAAAAATTATTATTTATTGTTTTTTATGTATATACTCTAATAACATTTCCGATTCGGATTTATCGTATACCCGTTGTTAATACCCTTATATGGGTGTTCGTCAATACCCTTGTATGGGTGTTCACTGATACCCTTATATGACTAATATCACGAGGCTTTATATTACCTTTTAATTGGGGTGGTATAAAGGTCTTCATCTATTTTTCTTCCCCTCTCATCAAACAGTGAGTATATCCTCTTTAACTCTGATATAAGCATTTGCTCGAACGTTTCCCATTGGAATAGGGAAGTTGCATCGTCTCTATCACAATAGTGCACGGTGCTTGTTCTTTTATCTATATAAAGATAAGAACCGTCCCAGTCATAACCGCCTATAAAGAAATGGTTGTCTGCGGCATTTCGAGGTCTTTCCCGAATGTTTGCCGTAATAATCGAAAACGGTTGGCGGCTTTCATCAGTGCTTCTTTTATAGTTTCTTCTTAATCCGTCTAAACAAAAGGTTCCAACCAATATGTCTAAGCCATTGCTTACATCTAACAAGAATTTTTTATAATCGATGAGAATTTCCATGCCCAATTCTTTCTCCAATGCTTGGATATCGTTCTTACTTAGCGGAGGATACAGGGTGTTTAGCCAAGCCTCGGGGGCTATATGGGGCGCTTTTCCTATAAGGATTGCACCAGTGGATTGGGATTCTTCAATACCCTGGTTCTGAAATCTATAAATTAAATCCCTATATGTTTTATTCATATTCGATTTTTCTATATACGTTATACTATTTATGGTAAAGGCTCATCATTAAAAATGAAGAATTTGACAATAGTTGATTTAATCTCTATTGATTTTCTTCCCACTTGATGGATTCTTATAATTACCATTATGCCTACTAAGATGTTCTTCACAAATTCAATAAGATATCGCAAATATATAATAATATTCAATACGGCGCAACTATTTGGCTCAATAATTTGCTGCGTATTATGTGAGGGGGATAGTAGTTGTGTTTATAGCTTTTGTGGATAATGTAAAATAAATTCACAAAGTCCTTTTCTATTGATGCTCTTTTGGCTTCTAAAAGATGCCCTTTTAGCTTTCAAAAGGGCGTTAATTGAAGTGTTACTAACGCCCTTTTGGAGTCCAAGTAAGCACCTTTTATTTTTGTGTTTTACAAGTGTTTGGTTATGAGTTGGTTACAAGAGTGGCAAATATAAGTGATTATTGGCTTTTGGGGGGAGAAATCTGACGATTATGTGTCAATATTTTTCGCAACCGATGAGGCGTTCGTTTTTAGAGAATTTGCAAAAGAAGGTTCTTCAGGAATTTGGAGTGATAAAGTAAGCCTACTACATATAAAAGTCACACAGAGAGTGGGAGAACACGGAGGTGAAAGCATAAAAGACAATATCACGGAGGTGCCGAAGGCACAAAGAGCGATAGAGCCGTAGTGTACGTGTTGCTGATAGCTTTGGTAATAAACGTTTTTAAGAAATCTTGCAAACCACTGCTTTGTAATGAAGTAGACAAAAACATTTATAAAACTCGCAAATAGCCTCTGTTTCTCCACGCACCAACGGTGCCTCTGTGTCAACAAATAGCTTTGTAATAAACAATCCTCCGTGTTCTCCTTTTCTCTGTGTGAGGTTTCTTCAAAGTTCTAATCTCAAAAGGTATCACTTCAAATTGCTGAAGAGCCATATTTCTTAACTGCACAATCCCAATTAAAAAGAGAAAATATTAACTTTTTGTAATCATTACAGCAAAAAACTCGTAGAAGGCATCTGACAAAAAAATATTTTTGTAACTTTGTCCACGGTGAGTATAGTTATTTTTGTTTGTAATTCTATGTATATCAACACTCTAAATTTATAACGGATCTTGCTAACCACCAAATTTATAGATACTTATAATTTGTCGAACTCATATTAAAACTAAAATGAAATGAAAAAGAATATTATCGCATTGACTTCTTTAGCTCTTTTGGCATCAGCTTGCAGCTGCAAACAGAACAAATGCAATACACAAGAACATGATGTCACACTTGTAGGACATATGGCAAAACTCTCCTACCCTGGTTTTACAGCCAATGTTAAGTATCTGAATGACAGTACAATCTATTGGAAAACCACCGATGAAAAGGGCAGTTTGGCAGAAGGATTCAACCGAATGGTAATGAAAAAGATTGATGGGACGAAGTTTTTTTTGAACTGGATTGAGAAGGACGGGACCACTGTAAGTCAAGTAATCGACTTGGAAAAGAAGACTGTTGAGGCGTTCCTGACCTTCGATGATGCAAAGGGAAAACGTATCGAACAAATGTTGGAAGGAAAATACGAATTGGATAAATAAAACACCTTATCTTGTTTATCATGGACGAACAAACAAGGTATTGGCTTTTTGGGGGCGAAATCCGACGATTATATGTCAATATTTTTTGTAGTCGATAAGGCTTTATTTTTAGAGAATTAGCAAAAGAAAAAGCGGTATAAAGACGTCGTAAAAGTTCGTCTTATACCGCTTTGTAAGATGAGGCTATACCAATGTTTCGTTAGGAAAAGGGATGTCCTTTCCTACGATTTACGCTTGATTGCATCGTTGGTATAGCTGATTTATGTGCTGTGGGGGATTACTTCTCGCAGCTGCAGCCCGTCCAAGGCTTCAACTCTTTGAAGAAGTCGTGACCCTTATCGTCAACAAGGATGAAGGCAGGGAAGTCCTCAACGGTAATCTTCCAAACGGCTTCCATACCCAATTCAGGATATTCTACGCACTCAATACTCTTGATGCTACTCTGTGAGAGAACGGCAGCCACACCACCGATAGTACCGAGATAGAAACCACCATGCTTCTGACAAGCATCTGTAACCATCTGTGTACGGTTACCCTTAGCAATCATTACGAGTGATGCGCCGTGTGCTTGGAACTCATCAACATAAGTGTCCATACGGTTGGCAGTGGTAGGTCCCATTGAACCACATGGATAGCCCTCTGGAGTCTTAGCTGGTCCAGCATAGAGGACAGGGTAGTTCTTGAAGTACTCTGGCAACTCCTCGCCTGCATCCAAGCGAGCCTTGAGCTTAGCGTGAGCAATGTCACGAGCAACGATAATGGTACCCTTGAGATTGACACGTGTTGAAACAGGATACTTTGTCAGCTCAGCACGAACAGCGTCCATACCCTTGTCGAGGTCGATCTCTACGCCCTTCGCACCTTCTCCCGGCTTGCGGTATTCCTCTGGAATCAACTCGCTCGGGTTAGTGTCCATCTTCTCCAACCAAATACCGTCCTTATTGATCTTCGCTTTGATGTTACGGTCAGCAGAACAGCTAACACCCATACCGATAGGGCAGCTTGCACCATGACGTGGCAGACGGATGATGCGGATGTCGTGAGCAAGATACTTGCCACCGAACTGTGCGCCAAGACCAATCTTGTGAGCCTCTTTGAGGAGCTTCTCCTCGAGGTCGATGTCGCGGAAAGCACGTCCTGTCTCGTCGCCAGTAGTAGGAAGATTGTCGTAATACTTGATACTTCCAAGCTTTACAGTGAGGAGGTTCTTTTCTGCAGAAGTACCACCAATCACGAAACAGATGTGGTAAGGAGGACAAGCAGCAGTACCGAGGCTCTTCATCTTCTCAACAAGGAAAGGAATGAGAGTGCCCTCGTTCTGGATAGTAGCTTTGGTCATTGGGTAGAAGTAGGTCTTGTTAGCAGAGCCACCACCCTTTGCTACCATTACGAAACGATATTCTGCGCCCTCAACAGCCTCAATGTCAATCTGTGCAGGGAGGTTACACTTGGTATTCACCTCATCGTACATATTGAGCGGAGCATTCTGTGAGTAACGTAGATTCTCCTCTGTAAAGGTGTTGAACACACCACGAGAGAGAGCCTCTTCGTCCTCGAAACCAGTCCAAACCTGCTGACCCTTCTCACCGTGAATGATAGCAGTACCCGTGTCCTGACAGAAAGGTAGTACACCCTTCACAGCTGTCTCAGCATTGCGGAGGAACTGTAGAGCTACGTACTTGTCGTTCTCTGATGCCTCTGGGTCGGTCAGAATCTTTGCAACTTGCTCGTTGTGTGCACGACGGAGCATGAACTCACAATCGTGGAAAGCCTCTTGTGCTAATAAAGTAAGTGCTTCTTTGCTTACTTTCAGAATCTCTTTACCTTCAAACTCACCAACGCTGATACCTTCCTTTGATACCAGACGATACTCGGTGTCATCTTTGCCCAATTGGAACATTGGTGCATACTTGAATTCTGCCATAATGTTTTGTTTACCTGTCTGCCCTTTATTTCACAGGGCAGACAGGGCTTTTTCTATTTGTTTATAATATGTTTTTGTATTCTTTTCTTACTGTCTTTTAATAGCCGAAGATTTCTTCTGTTGTCACTCTCTTGATAGGTGCAATCTTCTCCAAAGCCTTGAGGTCAAGCTCTTTCTCGTCACCGAGGATGATATACTTGAATGGCTTGTTGGCAATGTACTCCTTCTCGAAGTTAATAACATCCTGCAGTTGCAGATTTGGAAGTGCATTGTAAATCTTCTCACTCAGTGAGTAGTCGAGGCCCAAACGCTGTGCTGCAAGATAAGAGGTGAGGATAGAGTACTTTGTTGTACGAGCAGAAGCAAGACTCTTCATCAAACTTTGCTTTGCAAGGTCGAAACCACTCTGGCGTACAGGTACGTCGTTGAGAAGCTTATTGAACTCTCTTACACAGTCCATCATCTTGTCATTCTGTGTGATGATGTAGGTGTAGAAACTCTCATTTCCTCCTAAACGATAAGGAGAAGCATAGAGAGCTGAAGCTGAATAAGCCAAACCACGTGCCTCACGCAACTCTTGGAATACGATGGCATTCATACCACCTCCGAAGTATTCATTGAAGAGGGCGATGATAGGAGCACGGTCGGCAGACCACTTCTGGTTCTGGTTATGGAGCTGAACCATGTAGATATTCTTCGCATCGTAAGGTGCAATGAGAACCTCGTTCTGTGGTGTTGTCTCCTCTGTATAACGCTTAATAGCAGGAACCTCAGCGAACTTCTTTGGTGAAGCGATTGTCTTGCTGACAAGCTGATCAACCGCTTTCAGACTTGAAGGGCCATAGTAAAGAACTGTCAACTTATAGTTCTTCAGGTTCTTCAGCAGGTTAAGGAGTTCTTGTGGGTTCATTGACTTCAACTGCTGTTCGCTTGGAATATTGCGAGTAGGGTTGTACTCTCCGTAGGTAGCATAGTCTCTGAGGGCAGCGAAGTTAGCCTTCTGGTTAGCCTTGTTATCGCTGCGTGACTTCAGAATCTGCTCAACATAGAGGTCGTATGCCTCCTTGTCAACCTTTGCATTGTTGAGTAAGTTGTTCAACAGAGCAAGTGCCTGAGGTAGGTTAGAGTTGAGACCACTTAATGTAATGTACGAAACCTCGTTTCTTTCTGAGAAACTGTAGTCGCAAGCTAACTTATAGAACTGCTGCTTAATCTGTTCGTTGGTGAGCTTATTGGTACCTAAGTAGTCAAGGTAACCAGCTGCATAGCTGAGCATTGGGTTATGTTCGTCACCGTAAGGAACTACGAAGCAAAGTGTAAAGAGGTCGTTTGAGGTGTCCTGCTTATAGAGAACAGGAAGACCCTTCTTTGTTGTTGCCTTGGTAAGGTCACGCTTGTAGTTAACAAACTGTGGCTGGATAGGAGTTGTCTTGGTGTTTACAATCTCCTTGAGGAAGTCACTCTGCTTGTCGTTGTTGGTTGGGATAGGAGTGATAGAAGGCTTCTCCACCTTCTTGATAGTAGTATCATTGCCTTGCTCCTTATAAACACAAGCGAAGTTGTTGCCGAAGAAATGGTTTGCAAATCTTACTAACTCAGCCTTAGTTAGCTTAGAAATACGATTGAGTTTATCAACCTCCTGCTTCCAATCTTTATGGTTGATGAAGGCATCAACGTACTGCTTTGCACGGAACTGGTTGTTATCTAACTGCGTATAATAGTAACGCTTGTAGTTGTTGATGATAGATGGCAAGAGATCATCAGAGAATTCGCCCTTCTTGAGCTTCTCTATTTCAGACAAAGCGAGGGCACGTGCCTCCTGTAAAGTCTGTCCACTCTTTGGCTGTCCATAGATATAGAAGACAGAATATTCGTCCATATCTGCAACACCTGAGCCAACCTCCTGTACCTTTAACTTCTGGTTAAGATTGAGGTCGAAAAGTCCTGCCTGACCATTAGAAAGCAATTGTGCAACAATCTCTAATGTATCCATCTGCAAAGACTTACTTGCATCAGCGCGCCAACCCATGAAGAAGGTTGGAGCCTCTTTACCGATAACAGTCGTGTCGACTGGTGCTGTGAGGGCTGGTTGTACTGGGAACTGTGGAACATCAATATGTGAACTTGGCTTCCAATTGCCGAAGTACTTCTCAATGATGGCCACAGTCTCATCTGGATTAAGGTCACCAGAGAGACAAATTGCTACGTTGTTTGGTACGTAGTATTTGTTAAAATAGTTCTTGATATTGGTGATTGAAGGGTTCTTCAAGTGCTCACCAAGACCGATAGTGGTCTGTGTACCGTATGGATGGGTTGGGAAGAGCTTTGCAAAGAGTGCTGCATACATCTTGCGCCAGTCACTTGTAAGACCAATGTTATACTCCTCATATACTGCCTCTAACTCTGTGTGGAAGCCACGGATAACCATATTCTGGAAACGGTCACCCTGAACTCTTGCCCAAGTATCCATCTCGTTAGATGGAATATTCTCTACATAGCAAGTTACGTCATTAGAAGTATAAGCGTTGGTACCCTCACTACCGATGGCAGTCATCATCTTATCGTACTCGTTTGGAATGTTGTAACGAGCCGCAAGTTGTGAGATTGAGTCAATCTGGTGGTACCACTGTTTGCGAGCAGCTGGGTCAGTGATGTGGCGATACTGCTCGAAACGAGCCTCGATAGAGTCGAGGTAAGGGCGTTCTGCCTCTACATTAGAAGAACCAAAGTGGGTAGTACCCTTGAACATAAGGTGCTCTAAGTAGTGAGCGAGTCCTGTTGTCTCCTTTGGGTCATTGCGAGAACCCGTACGCACAGCGATATATGTCTGTACACGTGGTTTCTCCTTGTTAACAGAAAGATAGATTTTCAAACCGTTTTTCAGCGTGTAGATACGTGTCTGCATCGGATCATTCGGTATGCTCTCATAGCTGTAACGCTGTGCATAAACCGTCACTGATGCAAATAGGAACAATAGTCCTAAGCTTAGCCCCTTAATAAGGGAACTGTTAACGAAATGTTTTCTCATATAATCAGTTTTTGTTTATTGTTTTAATTGTGAAGAGGTTGTGATGCTCAATTCTCAAAATCAACCTCGTGGTCAAGGCTATTAACGAACGATTCAAAGACTTCTCTGTCTACATCGCCCATCTCAAATTCCTTCTCGGCATCCTTTTTAATCTCTGCAATCCATGCACGGCGCGCCTCAATATAATCTCGTTTGATTCGCGCATCATCCTCTGGAGAAATCTCGTTAATACCATAGTATTCGAGAATCATGCGATAGGTCCATGCCCACTGATAGATGCGATAGTTCTCGTTAATCTCTCGGAAGCGGTTTACTACTTCTTCTATTGTTTCAAGGCTACCGCTCTTGACATCTTCGATGAGGCGTCGCTCCTCAGATACTGGGAGCAGAAGACCAGAGAGGTCGTTCCATCGTCCGAGTCCTACTTCGGTCTGTGGCTTACCAAAGAAGCCCCATTTGTGGGCACGTTTCAGTACGGCACCCATGTAAATACGCAGTGCAATGTCATAATATTTGATACCTTTTCGCAGGCTGGTAGCATTGATAACGTATTCATGATAGTTATAAGACGAAACGTTGTCGCCACTTGCTTGGCGAAGATTCTCAAGTATCTTCTTACCCTGCAAAATCTCTCCAACAGAGTAAGGTGATAGCCAATCGAAGTTAACAATACTCTTCTGCGTCTGTTGTGGACGCATATCACGCTTTGGCCACTTGCGTATATCACGATAAAGACCAACCGTTGTGATGTTGCGACCCGGTACGAGATACATCTTATCTGCCTCTGCAATGAGGTAAGAGAAGGGTAGGGCAGTCGTGTTAGGGTGGTGCATCAGCTTACCGAAACATACGGAGAACGTACCGATTGTTGCTGGCATGAGCAGATAACTACCACTGGCAGTCTTCGTTCCACGCTCCAAGATACCCCAGTGCATGGGTCCCATCTTATAGGCATGGTTAGAGAAGTTGGTTCCAGAACCAGCGTTATAGAAGGAGAACATACCACCGATGAGTAGTGAACTCTTATGATGTGAGGCACAGAACGGACCGCAGAAAGCAGCGCAGGCTTCACCGTTTGACATAAAGGAATTGGCGAAGAAGACACTCTGTGAGGCTGTAAAGCCATTGCTTATCTGGCAGGCTTCACCCACAAAGCAGTCTTGCATCTTCACACTGTTCACGATACTTGACCCATCTGATATGATAGAGTTCTCGCAGATGACACCTGTACCGATGTAAACGCTGGCATATTCAGAACTAAGAATGGTACAATCGCTCAAACGACTTGCACCAGAAATCTCGCAATCGTCCTGAATAACCGTATTGGTAATCTCCCTTGTGTTGACAATCTTCACATTGTTGCCAATCGTACCACGTTCAGGGTTCGTGCGTGCAATCTCCTCTTTCACTAATCTTCGTATAGCATTCTTGAGATCTTTATCGTTGAAATGCTTCACCATAAAGGCTGCAAACTGGCTATTGAGGTCGTGGAAGAAAATCACATTGCCATCGCCCACCTCATTCAATACCGAGATGAGATTACCTTCTCCGTATGTAGCTCCCTCCGTTGTCTCCATGACAGAGATGTTAGAGATAAGACAGTCGTCGCCAATCGTATAGTTATTAATATAATTCCCCACCTTCTCAATCAGGCAGTCGTTACCAACGGTCACATTGCGTAGGGTAGCATCATTGATGCCAGAATGCTTGACGAAGCCTTTGGTTATCTCAACTTCTTTTTGGAAGCTTCCCAACTGTATGTCACCATAAAACATGACACGATGGAAGAATTTCGCTTGAAATCCATCCTCTGCAACCTCAACTCGGCTCCAATCTTCTGCCCAGCAGCTATTGCTCTCGAGTATCTCAATCTCTTCAAAGGTAAGGGAACGATATTGCATAAGCCTTTTATTTTAGTTGTTGTTATTAGCCTTATTAGCCTTATTGGGCTTATTAGCCCTATTAGCCCAATAATCTTTATTCCTCTTCGATATTGTAAAGGAAGTCGTTGTAAGGATACTTCTGCACGTGGAGCTCGCGTACTTTCTTGTAAAGTACCTCTCTGAACTCGTCGATATTCTCCTTTTCCTTGGCTGAAATGAATAGACAGTTGTCATGCTCCTTAGCCATCCATGTCTTCTTCAGTTCGTCCAAGGTGATATTTTCTTTGGTTGCTGGTGTGAGGTCGTCTTCCTCTTTCTCCACCCAATGATAGTTGTCAATCTTGTTGAAGATAATCATCGAAGGCTTGTCAGCACAACCAAGTTCAGACAAAGTCTGGTTGACTACCTGTATCTGTTCCTCAAAGTCAGGATGTGAGATGTCTACAACGTGCAAGAGGAGGTCGGCTTCGCGCACCTCGTCGAGTGTTGACTTAAACGAATCAACCAAGTCGGTTGGCAACTTACGGATAAATCCAACGGTGTCAGCTAACAGGAAAGGAAGATTGTCTACAACGACCTTGCGCACAGTTGTGTCGAGTGTTGCGAAGAGTTTGTTCTCTGCAAATACCTCGCTCTTAGCCAAGAGGTTCATGGTTGTTGACTTACCCACGTTCGTGTAACCTACTAAGGCAACACGAATCATGTGGCCACGGTTCTTACGTTGTGTCACCTTCTGCTTGTCAATCTCAGCAAGTCTTTGCTTCAAAAGGGTCATACGCTGCAAGATGATACGGCGGTCCATCTCCAACTGGGTCTCACCCGGACCACGCAGACCTACCGAACCTTTACCGCCACCAGAGCCAGAACCACCGCCCTGACGCTCCAAGTGAGTCCACAGACGTTGCAGACGTGGGAGCATATAGCGGTACTGTGCCAACTCTACCTGTGTCTTAGCATTGGCTGTCTGGGCGCGCATTGCAAAGATGTCGAGGATGAGAGAGGTGCGGTCTAATATCTTCACACCGAGTTCCTGCTCGATATTGCGCATCTGCTTTGCCGACAACTCGTCGTCGAAGATGACCATACCGATAGGTTCGTCCTCGTCCTCCATCATCTTGATGTAATCTCTTATCTCTTCAAGTTTACCCTTGCCGACGTATGTAACAGAGCTTGGACCTGTCACTCTCTGTGTGAATCGCTTCACAGTAATAGCACCAGCAGTATCAGCGAGGAACTCTAATTCGTCGAGATATTCTTTCGTCTTTTCCTCGTTCTGGTCCTTCGTAATAAGGCCCACAAGGATGGCTGTTTCCGCCTTGACGTCAGATATGATAAATTCTTTCATTCAGTAATTTCTATTATTGCTTTTTTTTGTGTTGAAAAGTGTACTTTTCTGCTGTTCGAGTAGGTACACACTGCCACATGGCAAAGTTACTCATAAAATCTGGAAAATACTAATGAAAAACGCTGTTTTTATGTCCTTTAAGAAAACTCTTTTGTGTGTTTTCCCCTTCAACTTTCTCCTTCCTGCAAATTATTTACGTGAAAAGAAATAATTATTTACGTGAACATAAATATTTTTTTCATGAACATAAATATTTTTCTTCATGAAAGAATTTGGAATCTGTCGTTTGTTTGATAGTCTTAGGGCTTGTGTTTTACTTCGTAAGTTTGTGTTTTTCAGTTGTTTATAGGGCTTGTTCTTTTTGTCTTTTGTATCTTTTTATTTGTTCTTTAAGGTACTCTTACTTTCAGAACTTGATATTACAAGATTTTTCTTGTGCAAGACGACAAATTAGATCTCTATTTTCAAACCATCATAGGCAAAGAAAACATCTTTTGGAAGTTGTTTTTGTGCCTCTTCGTGTAAGCCAATCTTATGGGTGAGATGGGTTAAATAAGTACGTTTTGCCCCTATCTTTCGACTGAAATCTATGGCTTCTGATATCAATTGATGAGAATGGTGTTCACGTTCCCAGCGCAAAGCGTTTACTACCAATGTTTCAATGCCTTCAAAATAAGTAAGTTCCTCATCTCTAATAGTTTTCATATCTGTTATGTAGGCAAGCTTTCCAAAGCGATAACCGAGGATGGGTAGTTCTCCGTGCA
Source organism: uncultured Prevotella sp. (assembly GCA_927910885.1). Classification (GTDB taxonomy): domain Bacteria; phylum Bacteroidota; class Bacteroidia; order Bacteroidales; family Bacteroidaceae; genus Prevotella. The sequence continues at coordinate 24,693 of CAKMOD010000052.1, forward strand.
TCACTTCGATGGGCATCACTTCGATGTCACCAATCATAAATGGGGTATGCGGTTGAATACTATGAAGGTTAAGTTTTGGAACTCCTGGATAGGGATTGTTCGTGAAACAATATGGGAAATTATGACGTAAACCATTGCAAGTGTTTTCGTTGGCATATACCTCAATATCCCCCAACGTACAATAAGGGCGTACGTCATCAATCCCTCCTACATGGTCATAGTGGATATGAGTTATCAATAAGCCGTCAATCTTGCGAAAAGGTTGTGGCAACATCTGTTGGCGAAAGTCAGGTCCACTGTCAATGACTATGCGTGTGTTTGCCGTTTCCAGTAGAGCAGAAGTGCGTAATCGGTTATCGCGTGGGTCTTTACTCTTACATACCTCGCAGTTGCAGCCAAGTACAGGGACTCCGTTAGAGGTGCCAGTACCGAGGAAGGTGAAGACCTCCCCCAACCCCTCCAAAGGAGGGGAGTGCCTAACGGAATGCTCGTTGTTTATGAGTTCTTCTTGCTTCAAAGGGAATGTTCTTAAAAGTTGGTTTGATGCTTTATAAGCATTTCTTAATTAAAAGCTTATTTATAACGAGTGTTTATGGTTGGATGTCGCAGTTGTTAGGATAAGTATTAATATTAAACCATACCACAACCTAAAGAAGTAGCTACTTTTGTTTAGCACTCCCCTCCCTTCGGAGGGGCTGGGGGAGGCTTCGTTGTTTAGCACTCCCCTCCTTCGGAGGGGCTGGGGGAGGCTTTTAGTTGGAAAGGTGTCACCTCCGGATGTATCTCAATCCCAAACTTCTCCTTTACATCATGTTGTATCGTCTTATAGAGGCGAACAATGTCGGCACCAGTTGCACCACCAAGGTTCACCAATACCAAGGCTTGATTCTCATAAACACCTGCAGGGCCAAGAGCCTTACCCTTCCAACCACATTGTTCAATCATCCAACCAGCTGGAATCTTCTCATGGTCAGCATCAATGGTATAGTGAGGCATACGCTCATACTGCGCTGCTAACTCCTCGTATTTAGCCTTAGAAACGATAGGGTTCATAAAGAAACTACCCGCATTACCAATCTTCTTTGGGTCAGGAAGTTTTGCATTACGGATGTCGGTAATCGTCTGACGTAGTTCTGCTGCAGTAGGGTTTTCAATGCCTTTTTCTGCCAATGCCGCACGAATATTGCCATAATCGAGTTTAGGTTGATAAGTCTTAGAAAGACGATAGGTCACCGATGTGATAAGATACTTATTGCGCCATTCACCCTTAAACTTACTCTGGCGATAGCTGTATTCGCAATCAGTATTCTTGAAAAGATGCACTTCTCCAGTGGCAATCTCCACCGCTTCAACCTCTTCAATCAAGTCTTTGGCTTCCACGCCATACGCTCCCACATTCTGTACAGCACTTGCTCCGCATTCACCAGGAATAATAGAAAGGTTCTCTGCACCATAGAGATCGTGAGAAACACAATAATCTACAAAGTCATCCCATACATAAGCTGAGCCACAGCGTACACGTTCTTCATCGATTTGCTCGATAAAGGAGATGCCAGAGTGGAGTACGGTTCCCTTGTAATCACCAGTGAGCAATAGGTTACTACCACCGCCGAGAATGAGTAGTGGGTAGTCTTCATCTTTCAGCGAACGCACAAGTGCCTGTGCTTCTTCTACAGATTCGTATTCGACAAAACGCTGACATTTAGCATCAATGCCGAAGGTGTTATGCTTAAGCAGACTATAGTTAAACTCTATTTTCATGTTGACTGATATCGTTTTTGCGTTTTCCTTTATTCCTATTTATAGAAAGGTATTATTCTTCGTGGGGCAAATCGTCCACAATAAGAACATTCAACAGCTGGGTATATCTTTAAAGAAAGACCCACTACCATGGTTGGTAGGGGGTCGTTCATTAATATGCTACAACCTTCTCTAAGCGCCAGTCTTTACCGTTAAGCTTAAAGATGAGTTGTGTTTCAACTCCGTTAGACAATCCACGGAAGGTAACAATTCTGCGACCAGACTCTGAATACTTCTGACCATAGAGGATGTTATAAATCATGTCGTGTGGAAGTTCTGGTAGGAATGATGACCATTCATTGGCAGGGATAGTGGTGTTGACCACATTTGTCTCCTCACCATTAGGGTCTGGACCTGTATAAGCTAATGGACTCTTCACAAACCCCTTACCGCCATTCGCAAAGAAACAAGAAAGGAAGGTGAAGAATGATGCGTTATAACTCTCTCCGAATGGAATGTTACGAATCTGATTCAACTTCCAGCTACCATCCTGATGATCGAACCAATACTGCTCAATCATGCCTTTCTTCAAGTGTATCTTCTCAACGATAACACTATCCAAATCGGTAGACTTAGAGAACTTCATCTGCTTCTCATTATCGAAGATAAGCGTATAATAACCCTGCTTACGGAAGAAATAATCCATCTTCCAGTTCTCACGGGTCAACTCAGTAGTCTTTGTACCATTTATTACAGGCAGTGGAAACTTGATACGATTGCTCTGCAACTTTTTGTTAGCAATGAAGTTGAAGAAGAAATCATCAAATAGTTGGTCTGCTGCCTTAGGCATAGGAGTAGCGGCAATCACTTCTGTCACAGAGTCAACACTGTCGGCAGTGTCAGCTTCCTCCGTAGCTGTAGAATCTTGGCTTGTACTATCAGTTCCCTCTACTTTCTTATTAGTGCAGCCAGTAGTAACAGCTACCATAGCCACACACACACACACAATAAGTAAAAAAGCTTTTCTCATACTCTCTTTTTATTCATCTCAAATTTCCTGCAAATGTACGATATTTATTTCTAATAAGATAGGATTTTTATAAATTTATATTAGGGTAATTTCTCCGTTACGATTATAAATTGTACCTTTGCAGGAAAATAATCAAGAACTATGTTATTAGACAAGATAGAAGAACTTCTCAAGGAAGTGAGCGCACTCACGGCTAAGAGTGCTGATGATGTGGAGCAACTTCGTCTGAAATACCTCAGTAAAAAGGGCGAAATCAATGCGTTGATGGGTGAGTTCCGTAATGTAGCTGCCGACCAGAAAAAGGTTGTCGGTATGAAGATTAATGAACTTAAGCAGTGTGCACAAGACAGAATCAATGCTCTCAAAGATCAGCTTGAAACAAGTGAGGCGCAGAGTGATGATATTGATTTGACTCGTACTGCTTATCCAATCAACCTCGGTACACGTCATCCATTGACGCTTGTAAAGAACGAGATTATTGATATCTTTGCTCGTATGGGTTTCACTCTCTATCAGGGTCCAGAGATTGATGACGATCAGCACGTCTTTACAATGTTGAACTTTGCTGCTGACCATCCAGCACGTGATATGCAAGATACCTTCTTCATTGAGCGTAGCAATACGATGGATGTTACGAAGAACGTAATTCTTCGTAGCCATACTTCTAATGACGAGGCACACTATATGTCTACACACGAACCTCCAATTCGTGTGCTTTGCCCAGGTCGTGTGTATCGTAACGAGGCTATCTCAGCACGTGCACACTGTTTCTTCCATCAGGTAGAGGGTCTTTATGTTGATAAGAACGTAAGCTTTACGGACCTTAAGCAGGTGCTACTCACCTTTGCTCGTGAGATGTTCGGCGCAGATACAAAGATTCGTCTTCGTCCAAGCTACTTCCCATTCACTGAGCCAAGTGCAGAGATGGATATCAGCTGTAATATCTGTGGCGGTGAGGGCTGCGGCTTCTGTAAGCATACTGGCTGGGTTGAGATTCTTGGTTGTGGTATGGTTGACCCACACGACCTTGAGGCTTGTGGTATTGATCCTAATGTATATACAGGTTATGCCTTCGGTATGGGTGTTGAGCGTATTGCTAACCTCAAGTATCGTGTTAGTGACCTCCGCCTCTTCTCAGAGAACGATACCCGTTTCCTCCGCGAGTTTGAAGGAGCGTAAAGTTTAAGTGATGGGTGTTAATAGTTAGGTGTTGATGGTCACTTAGGTGATGAGTGTTAGATGTTGGGTGTTGATGAATAGCCCTTTCTCTAATCGAAACATCTTTGCTATACACTACATTTACTAAAGATTTTGTTGAGTTTGAGTGATAAATAATGGGTGTTGATGAAGTTTTAAGCTATTCATCAACACCCATTCTCGTTTTTATATTTTCTGCTTAATGAGTGGTTTCAGATAATGGATAAACTCTAATTAGGTAGAAGTTGTCCACAGACTTTGAGTTATTAAACTTCTTTCTAACGGCAAATATCACTCGTGTTGCTAACGTTCTTTCATGTGTTTAACGTCTAATAAGATTCGTGCTAAGGCTTAACACAATGTGTGCGGAGCCTTAGCACAAGACGTGCGAGGCCTCCGCACGTTCGTAGAAGAGCGGGTGCTATCCTTATTATTGTCATCCTTTTTATATAAAGATAACGATGATTTTACATAATGATAATGCTGACTAACCTTTGTGAACCCCACTATCATGGTTACTACCAGTATTTCTCACGTAATATATCATTATCACCCAATATCCATCATTTATTACCTATCAAACATCAGCACTCAACATCCTATAATATCTCCCTTGCTATCCATGCACAAGCTTCCGCATCAGCGAGGGCGTGATGGTGGTCAGTCAGTTCATAACCACAGGCAGATGAAACGGTTTGTAACTGATGATTTGGTAGTTGAGGGAAATTCTGGCGTGCTGCTTTTAGCGTATCAAAGAATTCATAGTCAGGATAATCCATCTGATAGGTATAGAAGGATGCCTTCAGACAAGCTTTGTCGAAAGATGCGTTATGGGCTACAAGTGGTAAGCCTTCTATCATTGGTTCTATCTGCTTCCACACCTCACTGAATACGGGTGCGCCGTCTGTATCTGCACACGTAAGTCCATGCACCTGCGTGCATCGCCAATGATAGTAATTCGGTTCGGGCTGTATAAGCGAGTAGAAACTGTCAACAATCTCTCCTCCCCTTACTACTACCACGCCCACCGAACATACACTACACCTCTCAAAGTTTGCTGTTTCAAAGTCAATTGCTGCAAAGTCCTGCATAGTTTCTTTATAAATTTGTTAGTCGTCTACTATATCTTCATTTTATAGATGAGGCTTTATGTTTGTTTAGACAAAGTCTCTTTGTTCACTCTTGACAACCATAATAGTCATAGTACATATCCCATAAGGTATCGGAAAAACCCCAACCACATTGTGTTGAATTAAGCATACTTTCAATTCTCTGTCTGAAATGCTCCTCAAGGTTATGGTCGGAAATATGCTTCAAGGCTTTCTCAAAATTCGTTTCTAATGTGGTATAATACTGTTCCCACATATCACCGAAGGTCATTGTGTATTCACATCCCAACTCTATATAGTAAAGCATTAGATCTCCAAGACTGATGGCATCAGCCTTCAACTTCTTGAAGTCGGAGATTGCCTTGCGACAAGTTGCAAATGAAGGCTTGTCTGAAAAGCCCCGAGCAGGGAAGAATTCGTTGCGAATAATCTTTTTATACTTTTCCAATGCAGCGCTATAATCAGGTGTAAGATACATTTCCAGATACATCTTCGCTTCTGCGCTCGCATCATACAGACTCAACACAAGGTTCATTACGTCTTCCTTAGGTAGTACTGCCAGATGCTTCTTTAGTTTTAATTTGGTCATATCAGAGTCCTCTCCACATTAGTGTTTGTTGGTAACATAAAGTTGCTACGCACAAAGTTACAACTTTATTTCTATTCTTTTAACTTGATAACGAGTTATTTCCAATCTTTTTCTTACTTTTGCAGAAGGAGCATCTACTGCTATAAAAATACTTTCTATGGAGGCAAATAATTACACACCAAGTTTAGATAAATACCAGATTCCTGTTGTAGAAGCCAGTCAGGGATACCATCTTGTGCTGGCATCACCGGGCTGTGGTAAGACACATATCCTCGCAGAGAGGATAAGATACGCACGAGAAAGGGGTGTGAAGTATGAGGATATGCTTTGTCTTACGTTCACAAACCGTGCTGCAAGAGAGATGACCAACCGTATTCAAAAGGTGGTGGGAGGTGATTTCTCTGAACTGATGGTGGGTAATGTGCATCGTTTTTGTTCTAAGTTCCTTTTTGAGCAGGGTAGGATTCCAGCTGATTCTGCTATTATTGACGACGAAGAGGCGGTGAGTATCATTGCGGATTATCGCAATGAAGACGAAGAAGGAGTGACAAGAGACTTTAATCGATACAAAGGTTATCAGACGATTATCTTCTTTCAGCATTTCATCTATCAGATGGAACACCGCCATTCATGGAAGTATTACCTCCATCCAGAGAGTTTCACGGATGATGATCGAGAAGCAGTAAAGCATATCTGTGCCTCACAAAAGATTGAATATGACGAGCAGGCGGTAGTGAATATCTATCATCATGCACAGGAATACATGGACGAAGCGAATGCACCTGGGCTTGACGGAAGGACAGCGGATAGGATTCGTGTACTGCTCTGGAAGATGTATTACGCTAATTGTTACGCCCGATACAAGGAGGAAAATCATCTTTTCGATTTCGAAGATTTGTTGCTTTATACTTACGATATTTATAATTCTGACCCCACTTGCAAGCGTTATCCATGGATACAGGTCGATGAGGTGCAGGATCTTAACGGTATGCAGCTTGCTATCATCGACTTACTGACAGCAGAAGACAACCCGATGGTGATGTACTTAGGTGATGAACAGCAGGCAATCTTCTCTTTTATGGGTGCGAAAGTGGAGACACTAACCCTCTTGAAGATGCGCTGTAAGGGTAATATACATCATCTGCAGCGTAACCACCGTTCACCAAAATATCTACTTGACGTCTTTAATGACTATGCAGAAAAGCAACTGAAGATAGACCGCGAACTACTCCCTCTTTCCGATAATGACACTAAGGCTACGTCGGGAGACTTGAGAATCATACATAGTAGTACGATAGAAGCCGAACACAAGGATATTACGACTGAGGCACTCTCCCTTTACGAGCAGAATAAGGAAGAGCGTACAGCCGTCATCGTTAGTGCTAATTCGGATGCTGATCGTATCAGTGAAGCTATGACGGAAGCAGGGCTGACCCACTTTAAGGTGTCTGGTCGCGACATCTTCGATACACCAGATGTCAAGCTATTGTTGGCTCATTTGAGTGTACTCTCTAATGAACATAATTCTATTGCGTGGACACGTATCATGAAAGGGGTGCGTGCCTTCCCTTCTCATGCCCTTGCTCGCCGATTTAATTGGAAGCTAAAGCAGTTGGCACTGTCGCCATCCGACTTCCTTCTCTATCCCGAAAGCTGTTACACAGCAGAGTTTCTTCGTGCCTACAACGAGGAAGAAATCGTTGTTTTCGATACCGAAACAACAGGCTTGAATGTCTTTCAAGATGACATTATAGAGATTGCTGCCATCCGAATCAGGGGTGGGGAAGTGGTTGGCGAACCGCTTGACCTCTACATTGAGACCGATAAACCGATTCTACCAATGCTCGGAGATAAGGAGAATCCGATGTATGCTATCTATCATGAGAAGATGTCTACAGGCGAATTACTCTCTCCCTCTGATGCCTTACGACGTTTCCTTGCCTACGTTGGGACCAGTCCTATCCTCGGTCATAACGCCAACTATGATTACAACATAATGGACAATAATCTGCAACGTTACTGCAATGACACGATGCAGGCACATGATATTCGTTGCTTCGACTCGCTCAAACTGATAAGACTATTGGCTCCGAGCCTTCATTCTTATAAGTTGGAAAGCCTTCTCGAGACCTTCCAATTGGCGGGTGTTAATAGTCATCAGGCGATTGATGATGTGAAGGCAACGGTCAGTCTTGTACGCCTCTGTGCTGAGAAAGCACGTGAGAAGCAAGCACAACAAGAGGCTTTTATCCACCATCCGAAGGTGAAACCATTTGCCAATGTACTGCGTAGCAATTATGGCGAATGCTATCGAGAGGCTGTTAACCGACTTTATAAGCTATCAACCGACCATGAGCCAGCCCTTGTCAGCGAGCTCTCCGCTGCTTATAACGCCTTTCATTCCGATGGTTTAATCAATGACATCCCCCGATTAGACTATATCCTCCGTTATCTCCGCATAGACATGCTGACGGATGAGACGGTAGCTAATGCCCTTGCACCACAGCTCTCGCAGTACGTAATGGATATTAATACGCTGAAAGAAGCCGACTTCTGTAACAGTAAGAGTATTCTTGAGCGTATCTATGTGACGACTGTTCATAAGGCAAAGGGATTGGAGTTTGATAATGTTATTATCTTTGATGCAGCCGATGGGCGCTATCCAAACGCCTATAACAAGACGAAACAGCAGGACGAGGAAGACGCTCGTAAGTTCTATGTAGCCATGTCGCGCGCTAAGCGTAGGCTGTTCATCGCCTATGCCCTGCAGATGGTCGACCGCCACGGAAGGGTTTTCAATCGTGATTTGACACCCCTAATGGATAGTATTCAAAAGTATTTTAATTAGGATTGAGCTATATCAAATGACTGATATAAAATAAGAAAGTAACAGATGAAACGATATATTTTGTCTATCATTTGTTTAAAAAAGAAATAATTTGTATCTTTGTAGCGTTAGAATGAAATGTTAGATAGGTAAAGAAAAGATATAAACTAAATCTTTCTTGTATTCATAAACAAATAAAATCAGAATAATATGACAAAAGAAAAGTTCTTCACCTCTATGGGATGGATTGGTATGGTAACATCAGTGTTAATGTATGTTTTCTATTTTCCACAGATAGAAAACAACTTAGCAGGGCAGAAGGGAACCTTCATTCAGCCATTTATGGCAGGTGTTAACTGTACCTTGTGGGTTGCTTACGGATTGTTCAAAGAGAAGCGTGACTGGCCCTTGGCTATTGCTAACACACCGGGTATCATCTTTGGTTTTGTAGCAGCTTTCACTGCATTGTAAGTCAAAACAATATAAAATGTGCGTCCTCTTCATTCTTTCGGGTGAAGGGGATTTTTGTTTTATGGCTGAAAATCAGGAGAATTACATTGTCGTATGCAAAACTTTTATTATCTTTGGCGTAGCTAATAGCACCTATTTTCGAACACTACAAACGAACAACAACGATGCGTATGAAACGATATCAAACAGCTCTAACACTGCTCTTTCTCTCCTTCCTGCTGACTGCCTGCAAGACAAAGACGGCTGATGGGCAGAAGGATTCGGGTGTGGCAGCAGGTCGTTTTCCTGACCAGAGGGAATATCTAAAGGAGTTTAAGGACGACATTGTCATCATGGAATGTGAAGATTACGACTTCAACACGGCCCCAATAGGTATCGGAAATAAGTTCTTTACGCTATTGCATGGGTGGGTATATACCGATGGTGTCCTCTCGCATACCATAACAGGTGAGGGACTGACAGAGGGTATCTTGGTGCAAGACTTCCCCAATTATGAGGATTTGAAAGAATATGGTGGCTATTATGTTTCGGATAAACCTTATATCAAGATGAAGCTTTATCGCACGAAGGATGCCGTTTGGTTTATGAATAAGCGGTACCCCATTGCACGAGAAAATGGTGACAGTATCTTCTCACCTTTAATAAAAAGAGAGAACGAAAAGAGTCAATCTGTATGGATATTTGTAGGGGATATTCCGTTGAAAAACAATTAATCGAAACGTATGAAGACTATACTACTTATCTTTTCTTGTCTCCTTCTATTCTGTTGCACAACAAAGACGCGAAAAGTAACAACCGTTCATTCTCCATATGATACTGTGTATGTCTACACAAAGGATGAGACGGGACAAAAGATATACAATGTTATTTCCGAGAAGGCGGTAACAGCTAATGGAGACCCGTTGTTTGGTAAGATTAGGACAGAGGTTCCGAAGCAACTGAATGATAAGGAGTTTGAAGTCGCTAAGGCTGTCGTAAGGAAGTATATTCATAGGCATCAGGATGAGTTTCTTCCCTTTGACTCCTATTTTCAGCAATATTTAGGTTATAAGAAAGAGGGTGTTTTAATGGCGGATGTTGCTTTATTTTCATATTATAGTGTCATCTATCAAAAGGGTGTTGCTGGGATTACTCGTGAAGACTATAGGGTGAAATTCAGGTTTCTGAAGGACTTTGGGAAGGAGCGTAAGAGGCTTATAATAAACTTGGATAAAGGAGTTATCGTAAATGAATAGGACGATTTTAAACACGTTACTTATCTTTTTGCCGCACAAAGCTCACTGCTTTTTCCTCATTCCATAGTAAGCCTTTGATAATCAGTATGCTATCGTGTAACTCTATGACCTTGCAGCGGTTGGTGTCATTCTCATTATAGACCAGAAAAAGCGAGTCGTTCACAAAGTGATAACTATTAAACCACCTGCAGGTGTCGCCTATGCTTGGGTCGTATGCAACGGTAGAATCCGTCACTTCAAGGGTTGGACGCATACCAATGTCTGTCTTTTCCACACCACCCCAGTTCCCTATAAACTCTTTGGGGTAAACGGGTCTATCGTTTCTGCCGCAAGCAGCGAGCAAAACAGACAAGAGAATAGAAAGTAAGTAGTATCTCATACCTCACGATTTTACCAATATCAGCAATCAGGATAAGTGCATCTGTCCTAAAAGGCTGACCAAAACAGAATTATAGTCTATAGCCCTTTTATGATATAAACGCCGTCACTATTATAAAATTGCTTTGTAGAATGTTTTTCTTTTGATGATTACAAAAGTCGTAAAATACTTCTTTAGTGTTTGAATTTTATTTACAAATCACACGTGCTTTTGGGCTTTAAAAGGCGAAAAAACGAGCTATACGACTGCCTTTGTAAGTTGCATAGAATCAGATAGTTGCATAATCGCGTTTTTAAAGGTGCTTAGTAAGACTTCAAAAGGGCATTACTTAGACCTTAAAAGGGCATCTTTAACAAGCCAAAAGGGCGTTAATTGGAAGCCAATTTATGCTCTTTTTGTTTTTTAAGATTAGATTTTTCTTTACAATAATTCTTATCCTCGCAAAAACTATAGAGAAGAGAATAAGGCGAAAGTGCAAAAAGTGAAAAGTTCTTCTGTTACCCTGTCTTCAGACAATTCAGCCTTCGTTCTTCTGTTACTTTGTCTTCTATTTGTTCTGTCTACAAACAACTGGTTAACTTGTCTACTGGTTAACTTGTTAATCAAAGAAATGTTCTTCAGTCTTTGTTCTTCTGTTATCCTGTCTTTATATTACTCTGTTTCAAAGCTGTTTAGTTATCTTGTCTATATCAACTAAGATAATCATAATAATGAACTTTGAAATCTGAGATGTCTGACCGCTATAAACGAGAAAACCGTAGGACGAAAGTCCTACGGCCAATTTCTCTCTTTTTCTGTTCGTTCTCTGATTACTTAACAGAGTCAGCAGCAACTGAATCAGCAGCAACTGAATCAGCGTGTACGCTATCTACCATTGAATCAGCAGCCATTGAGTCAGCTGTAGAGTCAGCGTTCTGAGCTGGCTTAGAGTTACCACCACAAGATGCGAAAGAGATAGCTGCGATAGCTACGAACATTAAAACTAATTTCTTCATTTTCTTTGCTTTTTAAATCTGTAAAACAATCATTTGTTTGTTAAAACGATGCAAAGGTAAGTATTTTTTTTATTCGGCAATAATTTTTTTAGAACTTTTTTTTGTTCTTCTTTTGTAACAAATTCATAAAGCGTTGATAATCAGCGTTATATGAATGTTAAATAAATGTTAATAGTTTTGATGTGTGCCTACACAATCTCAAATTCCTTGCTTTTTAGCGGCTTTAAGGGGTCTGTTTTACAGTGTAAAATCTTATTTTCTTAGTCTTTCTTATCTTTTCAAATGTGTAAACGAGTCGTATTTCTTTGGTTTTATCTTCATTTTACTGTAACTTTGCAAGTTATATGATAGATACAGCAGCATTTCAAGGCAAGACAGCCAAGTTCTATACTTTGGGTTGTAAACTCAACTTCTCAGAGACAAGTACCTTCGCGCGTACCTTATATAATATGGGCGTACGTGAAGCGAAGAAGACTGAGCAGGCAGATATTTGTCTGATCAATACTTGTTCGGTTACAGAGGTTGCTGACCATAAGTGTCGCCAGATTATTCATCGTATGGTGCGCCAGAATCCTGGTGCTTTCGTTATTGTTACTGGTTGCTATGCTCAGCTTGAGAGTGCAACAGTGGCAAAGATAGAAGGTGTAGACCTTGTATTGGGTAGTAACGAGAAGGCTGACCTTGTACAGTATCTTAGTGATGCATGGAATAAGGTAGACACAGATAAAGACACGGAAACGTCAGAGGGTGAGTATCACTCTGTTAAGACGAAAGATATTAAGACTTTCCAAGCAAGTTGTTCACGTGGCAATCGCACACGCTACTTCTTAAAGGTGCAAGATGGATGTAACTACTTCTGCACTTATTGTACGATTCCTTTTGCTCGTGGATTTTCACGTAACCCGACTATTCAGTCGCTTGTAGAGCAAGCAGAGGAGGCTGTAAGAGAAGGAGGAAAGGAGATAGTGTTGACAGGAGTTAATATAGGTGACTTCGGTAAGACCACAGGTGAGAGTTTCTTAGACCTCGTTAAGGCATTAGATAAGGTAGAGGGCATACAGCGTTTCCGTATTAGTTCGCTTGAACCTGACTTGATCGATGATGAGTTGATAGCATATTGTGCAGAGTCACGTGCGTTTATGCCACATTTCCACATCCCACTTCAGAGTGGTTCTGACGAGGTGTTGGAGTTGATGCACCGTCGTTATGACACGGCACTCTTTGCTCGTAAGATAAAACTTATTAAGGAAAAGATGCCCGATGCATTTATCGGAGTGGACGTGATGGTAGGTTCTCGTGGCGAGCGTCCAGAGTATTTTGAGGATTGTTATAACTTCCTCGACTCTCTTCCAGTCACCCAACTCCATGTCTTCCCTTATTCAGAACGACCAGGAACAGCGGCATTGTCAATCCCTTACGTAGTGGATGATCGTGAGAAGAAGCACCGTGCTCATAAGCTATTGAAACTCTCTGATGAGAAGACACGTGCCTTTTATGCGGAGCATATAGGGCAGGAGGCAGACGTCCTCTTTGAGAAAGCGGCACGAGGCAAGGCTATGCACGGTTTTACAGATAACTATATTCGTGTAGAATTATCGCCCGATCAGGCAAAGGAAGAGTATGACAACCAGATTCTCCGAGTACGATTGGGAGAGTTTAATTTCGATCAAAGTTCATTAAAGGCAGAACTCTTATGAAAGTAGCGATAGTCATATTGAACTGGAATGGACGAAGCATGATGGAGCAATATCTCCCTTCTGTGCTGAAATATTCACGTGATGAGGCAGAGGTTATCATAGCCGACAATGCTTCAACAGATGACTCTGTCGCATGGCTGAAAACAACCTATCCACATGTTCGAGTGATAGAATTAGCTGAGAACTACGGCTTTGCAGAAGGCTATAATCGTGCGCTAAAGCAGGTAGATAGCGAATATTACGTGTTGTTAAACAGTGATGTTGAGGTGACTCATCACTGGCTTACACCCCTTATCGAGGAGATGGAAACCCATGAGGACATAGCAGCTTGCCAGCCAAAACTGCTCTCTGTTGCGAATCGTGATGCTTTTGAGTATGCTGGTGCATCGGGAGGTTTCATTGATCGTTATGGCTATCCGTTCTGTCGTGGACGCATCTTTGACACGGTAGAGGATGATAATGGACAGTATGATAATGCGGAGGAGGTCCTCTGGGCAACAGGAGCTTGCTTGATGATACGTGCTAAGGACTATTGGGCTGCAGGTGGATTGGATGGCAGATTCTTTGCCCATAATGAGGAAATCGACCTCTGTTGGCGTTTGCATCAGATGGGTAAGCGCATCTTCTGTTTCCCAGAAAGCTATGTTTATCACGTTGGAGGCGGCACATTGCCTAAGTCAAATCCACGTAAAACCTTCCTGAACTTCCGTAATAACTTGACCATGTTATGGAAGAACTTACCAGAAGATGAGTTGAAGCATGTCATGCGAGTAAGATGGTTTTTAGACTATTTAGCTGCATTTCAAACGCTGATAATGAATCGTAATTGGGGTGAGTTTAAGGCGATTTTTCAGCACGTCGTGCCTTTAAACAGTGGCGAAACGAGTTTGAACGCCTGCCGATTCGTCTTGATGGAGTGGTAAAACATCGAGAGAATATCCCTTCTTGCACGAATGATGGACGTAAGAAATATGCCCTTCTTTGGCAATATTACGTGAAGGGTCGTAAGTTTTTTAGTTCCTTATCTGAATGAAAATGGGATATAGTTGCATGTTATTTTAATATTTTTAGCAAAACACTTGCGTTTTAAAATATATTTTAGTAATTTTGCAATCAATACTCAAATATTGTAAAAAGTAACCAGAAAGTAACCAGTGAGATATCTCTATTTCATATTATTAGTTGTTCTGTTCACCTGTGTAGGCTGTCAGTTCAAACTTTCATCTGATGACGTGAATGATAATTCACTGTTATTAGAGATAGATCGCTATGACCGTTTGGAATATCGTTACTTGACAACAGGTGATTTCTCTGCGCTCCAGCAGATGAATACAGAGTATCCGATAGAGACCCGTACACTGATAGAGGATGTCGTAAAGATAGGTGAGATAACCGATCCAGACATCAATACAAAGTTCTTGAAGTTCTATCAAGACACGACTTTACAGTCTGTCATTGCTGCTGTTGAGTCGGAGTTTGCCAATACAGAAGACCTTGATCATCAGTTTAGTGGAGCTTTTAGACGACTAAAGCAGGCTTTGCCGAACATTACAATCCCAAGAGTCTATGCGCAGATATCGGCTTTAGACCAGAGTGTTGTCGTGGGTAATGGTACTATCGGTATCTCGCTCGACAAGTATCTCGGTCCTAATTATCCTTTGTATGCGAAGTTCTATTCGCCAACACAGCGTAAGCAGATGTCACGTGAATACATTCTTCCAGATTGTATGACATTCTATTTGATTTGTATCTACCCTTTGCAGCATTTCGAATCGCGTCCGCAAGTGGAGCGTGACTTGCAGATTGGAAAGGTACAATGGATTGTCAATCAGATAATGACAAAGCGAACCTATCACAGTCGGTATGAGGAGGCTGTAGACAACTATATGAAGAAGAACCCTAAGACCTCATACGAGGAATTGCTTCGTATGACAGATTTCTCCAAATTTACTGTTGTGGAGAGTTAATAGAGAACGCTTGACGAAATCAAAAGAAATATACTATCCCCTCTCAGAACCAACGGCAATGACCGTATGAAAGGTTTTGTAGAGGGGATAATTGTATCTAATAGGTTATAGCATTTTATCTCCAATAGTCTTTTTAAGGCTAAATCATTTTTACCTAAGCTATATATTATAAGGTAATATGCCCTCAGCACAAATGGTGTTAACCCCCCGCACCACATGTGCGGAGCATCAGCACGAGGCTTGAATAGGGCTGGTGAACTTTGTAGCTATCATTTTATTTGTGGCAAGATGCAAATAGTAGATATACAAGGGAGGTTTTTTAAGCAGGCGGCGTAAATATGTCGTCATCTGTTGTTAAGCTAATATTTTTTATGTGCATTTTATTGAGAACGTTTAAATCTATCGTCATGTAATAACAAAAATGTCAGTTTGTTTTTGTTTATCTTCTTTTTTTTATATTTTTGTAGGAAAATCTTTTATTTACTAACGCTTAAATAATAATTTATGGACAAGGGAAGAACTATTTGTAAGGTCTTGAAGGATGTCCGTCAGAAAATAGCAACTGAGAACGGAATAAGCTATCATCCAGAAGAGTGCCACCATAAGGGTGAATGTGTAGGTACGTGTCCTGGTTGTGAGAAGGAAATCCGTTACCTTGAAGAACAACTGAAGAATAAACAGCATAGCGGTTTAGGCTTGAAGGTGGCAGGTATCGCAGCTGGTGTCTGTGTGACAGTATTGCCAATGGCTGCTATGGTACAACCAGAGGGTAGTACAAGCCCTGACTTGACGGCTAAGACGATAAAGAATGATTCTATAAGAGCGGTAGACTTGACCAATGGTCACCCTGATGCTGTGCTTCTGCGTGGACAGGTGTTCGATGCTGAGAAAAAGGAGACTATTATTGGAGCTGTTGTTGGCTTGAAGGGTATAAAAGGTGGAGATGTGACCGATATTGAGGGCAACTATGCAGTGAAAGTTCTGCCAACTGATACACTGGATGTTACGAGTGTCGGTTATTATAGAACGAATGTAACAGTCAAAGAACTCTTAGATAAAAAAGAATAATGATATTTATATCACTGAGGATTCGGCGATGATGAATGAAATTATAGTCTTGGGTGGATGCGATAAAATGTTCGGGAAGCATAAGGCGAAGAAAGGACCTAAGTCGCATAAGGAGAAGAATAAAAAGAAGTGTAAGTAAGGATAAGTATTATGGTAAAAGGGAAGAGTACTTGTAAGCTATTGAAGGATATTC
>CAKMOD010000053.1 GCA_927910885.1 uncultured Prevotella sp.
GACCAACGAACTCTTCTAATCTCTGGCAAGACGACCTATACACATAGAAGACTGAGAACTGCAAGACGTTCTGTTAAGACTCATCTTAAATGGCTCTATACGTATGAGGATTATACAGAATTACAATTCCTAATACAACAAATCTATTGGAAGGATTTAACTCACAGCTTAAAAGGGCACTACATAATCATAATGGATTGAATGAAGCTAACAAGAAGAAGTTTATAGATGGATTCATAAATACAAAAAAGTAGGCTGGAATAACCAGCCTACCAAAATGTCCATTACTAAAACCCGAGAGTTTTTCAGCCTACCAAATGTCCATTACGCCAAATTTTTGTACTTTAGTTCGTTAAGAGACTTAGTTGTTGTACAACCAGTAAGCCAATCCTACAACTGCTAAGGCGAAGAATGTCATAACAACCTTCATAACCTTGTTTAATACCTGACGACGGCGTGCTGCCGATGAAGAAGGAGGCTTTATTCCTCCTGTCTGATAGTCGATGTGCTGATGTCTTGTCATGTTTTAGAGTTTGTACGAGGAGGTCTTTCCGTGAGGTGTAAAACCTTCGTTTGTTAATATATATTTACATTATTTGTCGCAAAGATACAAAAAAAACACGGATACAACCTAATGTATTCGTGATTTTTTTAAATTTAATTTATTTTAAAAGCGGAAGCTTAATTCTAAGTCAAACATTGAGTAGTTTGGTTTTCCGTTAGGACCATTCATAGAGCGGTCGTGAACATGAGAATAAATACCACTTAATGCAAGGTTTTTGGTAAATTCATAATCGAGACCTATGTCGTACTGTGTACGCTGTTTTGCTGCACCATCAGATGGCTGATACATATCGTAACGTGCCTTTGCATGAAGCTTGTTAGGAATAATAGGTGCAATCACGAGTGCATAAACACCTTGAGCCTTGTCACCATCTGCGCTGAGATTACAGTCGGTTGCAGCAGCTGCATCTGTGTTGCTAAGTGACTTTGCAAGGCGTAACCTGTTGAATGAACATACTCAGAACGGATTGTCCAGTCTTTTACTTTGTACTCTGCTGATACGGCGTAGCGACGCTGCTGTAAGCTGCGCACACCATTTATAGTTGCACCAGCGTCATCAATCCATGAACCTTTACGTGCATAAGAACCAGTCCATCCAAACCAGCCTAAGCGCATTCCTTCTACAGGCATAATCCAAACACCACCAATAATATTCTTCTGTTGGTCAGCATCTTTTACGTTGATACCCTGACCATTAAATACACCTACTTGATAGTGAACAAGATTTCTACCTGCATTGGTTTTTAGGAAATCACCTTGTATCTGTACACCGATATCACGACCATTAGATGGGTGTGCACCTGCTCTATCAGAGAAGCTTGCCAACTTCAGAACACTTTGAGCTACACTCATAAAGCCTTGGTCGATAGGGTGGATAGGGTTGTCAAAGGTAAATGGGTTCTTGAACTGACCTGCCTTAATACGGAAGAAATCATACTTCTGCCATTCGATGAAGAGGTCAACTAAACGTGGTGATGCGCCCAGTGTCGATGTGTTGCCATTGAATTGTAACTGTGCTTTCCAAGCCCAGTCATTAAGAATACGGCCATCAAGTGCGAGACGACCCAAGCGAAGATTAAAAGAGTTTGACTTGTTGTTGTTCATACCATTGTATTGGTATTGAGCAATACCGAAGCCAGACAGTTTTACGTTATTAATCCACTTGGGTACTTCCTGTGCTTCCTGTGCTTTGCCGAGGAGAGAGCATAGCATCATTGCTGATAGGATAATTGTTTTTCTCATAACTCTATGAATTTAGGTAATGATAATATTTTTAGGTTGATAACTCGGCTGTTAACGATGCAAAGATAGTATTTTATTAAATAATAACAAAATATTATGCATGTCTTTTTCTTGGTAATAGCTGGTGATATGGACTGTCTATATATATAAGGTGGAATTGCCTACTATATCAGTCGTAGGGAAGGGTAATCCTTTGGGCTGGTATAGCAGGCAATCTTAAAAAATATAGTTAATTAGTTTTTATCGTTTCTCCAATAAAACAACGTTCTCAACGTGCGGAGTATGTGGGAACATATCTACTGGTTGAACAGCAGAAACCTTATAATCAACGTCAAGTAAAGCAAGGTCGCGTGCCTGTGTTGCAGGATTACAACTGACATAAACGATTCGCTTTGGATTTGCGCCAAGGATAACGTTTACAACGTCTGGGTGCATACCTGCACGTGGAGGGTCTGTGATGATAACGTCGAGTCCATGCTCGTGGATGAAGTCTTCGGTCAGAATGTCTTTCATGTCACCTGCATAGAATAGTGTGTTGTCAATCTTGTTGACTTCTGAGTTAACCTTTGCATCTTCTATTGCCTCAGGAACATATTCAATACCAATTACTTTCTGAGCTTTCTTTGCTACGAAGTTAGCAATAGTTCCTGTACCAGTGTAGAGGTCATATACGAGTTCGTTGCCTGTAAGGTTTGCAAATTCTCGTGCAACAGAATAGAGATGATATGCCTGTTCAGTATTGGTCTGATAAAAACTCTTTGGACCTACCTTGAACCTCAAGTTTTCCATCGTCTCAAAGATATGATCATTACCTTTGAAAAGTGTAAGCTCAAGGTCGTTAAAAGTATCGTTACCTTTCTGATTATCAACGTAGAAGAGCGAAGTGATTTGTGGGAATCGGTCTGCAATATGCTGCATCAATGCCTTTGCACGCTTGTCGTCTTCCTCCTCGTCATAATGGAACTGTACAAGTACCATCCATTCGCCTGTGTTAGAGTTGCGCACCATAATATGACGTAATAAGCCATGCTGTGCACGGATATCGTAGAACTTCATGCCAGTGCTGAGTGCATAATCACGAATATCTTTGCGAATCTCGTTGCAAAGATCATCCATCAACCAGCATTTCTCAATAGGATATACCTTGTCGAAGGCTCCTGTAATATGAAAGCCAATTGCTCCTTCTGCCAAGCCAACACCTTCTGGAAGAGCCTTTAACTCCTCTTCTGTATACCAACGCTTATTAGCACAGCCGAATTCGAGTTTATTTCGGTATTCTCTGGTGTGTACCGAACCCATAATTGGGCGAAACTCAGGAAGTTCCACCTTTCCAATACGGCTGAGTTGGTCATACACCTGCTGCTGCTTTGCTTTCAGTTGCTCATCGTAAGGAAGGTTTTGCCACTTACATCCACCGCAGATGCCAAAGTGTCCGCACATAGGTTCCTGACGTACAGCACTTTTACTGATGAAGCGTATGACTGTAGCTTCACAATAACTACGTTTCTTCTTACGCACCTGAAGGTCAACTACGTCTCCTGGTACAACAAAAGGAACAAAGATAACTTTATCGTCAACGTGTGCAACACATTTACCTTCGGCAGCCACAGCTTCTATTGTGACATTCTCCAGAATGGGTAATGGCTTTCTTTTTCTACTCATAATCTGTTTTGTATTTCGGTGCAAAGTTACTAATTTTTTCCCGTTTGCAGTCTGCTTGATAGTTTTTATCAGGTCTGTGTTCGCCAACAAAGTGAAAATGTAAGGTGAGGATAGCAATTTTTATAGAAAAGTTTGCTACTTTGCCTATTTATTGGTATATTTGCACTATAGAAAATAACTAAAATTCATTATCATTTTTAACTTATGAGCGAAAAGAGAGTTTATACCTTTGGTAATGGTACGGCTGAAGGTAAGGCCGACATGAGAAATCTCCTTGGTGGCAAGGGTGCCAATCTGGCTGAGATGAATCTTATCGGTGTTCCTGTTCCTCCAGGCTTTACAATTACCACTGATGTATGTACTGAGTATTATGAGAAAGGTAAAGAGACTGTAGTAGGCTTGCTGAAGGCAGAAGTAGAGAATAGCGTTAAGCACGTAGAAAGCTTGATGAATTCAACCTTCGGTGATCCAGCTAATCCTCTCCTGATGAGTGTACGTTCTGGTGCACGTGCTTCAATGCCAGGTATGATGGATACAATTCTCAACCTTGGTCTTAATGATGCTGTGGTTGCAGGATTAATTGAAAAGACGGGTAACGAGCGTTTTGCTTATGATAGCTACCGTCGTTTTGTACAGATGTACGGTGATGTTGTTTTGGGTATGAAGCCTGTAAACAAGGAAGACATTGATCCATTTGAGGCAATTATTCAGCAGGTTAAGGCTGAGCGTGGCATTAAGCTTGACAGCGAGATGTCTGTTGAAGATTTGAAGCAGCTTGTAGCTCTTTTCAAGAAGGCTATCAAGGAGCAGACTGGTAAGGACTTCCCAGATGATCCAATGGAGCAGTTGTGGGGTGCTATTTGTGCTGTGTTTGATTCATGGATGAACGAGCGTGCTATTCTCTACCGTAAGATGGAGGGTATTCCACAGGAGTGGGGTACAGCAGTAACCGTTCAGGCAATGGTATTCGGTAACATGGGTGAGTCTTCTGCAACAGGTGTTTGCTTCTCTCGTGATGCTGGTACAGGTGAGAACCTCTTCAATGGTGAGTACCTTATCAATGCGCAGGGTGAGGACGTTGTAGCAGGTATCCGTACACCACAGCAGATTACAAAGGAAGGTTCACTTCGTTGGGCTGCACAGCAGAATATCGATGAGGAGACTCGTGCTACTAAGTATCCTTCAATGGAAGAGGCTATGCCTGAGCTGTACAAGCAACTTTATGCAGTACAGGATAAGTTGGAGAAGCATTACCATGATATGCAGGATATGGAGTTTACTGTACAGGAAGGTAAGCTTTGGTTCCTCCAGACTCGTAATGGTAAGCGTACAGGTACTGCAATGGTTAAGATTGCTATGGACCTGCTCCACGAGGGTGAGATTGATGAGAAGACAGCGCTTATGCGTTGTGAGCCAAACAAGCTCGACGAACTTCTTCACCCAGTATTTGATAAGGAAGCATTAGCACAAGCACATGTGTTGACACGTGGTTTGCCAGCTTCTCCAGGTGCTGCAAGCGGTCAGGTTGTATTCTTCGCTGACGATGCTACAAAGTGGCATGAGGATGGCCGTCAGGTTATCATGGTTCGTATCGAAACATCTCCTGAGGATCTCGCAGGTATGTCTGCTGCCGAGGGTATCTTGACAGCTCGTGGTGGTATGACTTCACACGCAGCCGTTGTGGCACGTGGTATGGGTAAGTGTTGTGTCAGTGGTGCCGGTGCTATCATGATTGACTATAAGGCACGTACTTTGGAGATTGATGGAACAATTATCCGTGAGGGTGACTATATCTCATTGAACGGTTCTACAGGTGAGGTCTATCTTGGTGAGGTGAAGACTCGTCCAGCTGAGGTAACAGGTGACTTCGCTGAGCTGATGGATCTTTGTAAGAAGTATAGTAAGTTGGTTGTTCGTACCAACGCAGATACTCCACACGATGCAGAGGTAGCAAGTAACTTTGGTGCTGTTGGTATTGGTCTTTGCCGTACAGAGCACATGTTCTTCGAGAACGAGAAGATTAAGGCTATGCGTGAGATGATTCTCGCAAACAGCACAGAGGAGCGTGAGAAGGCTCTTGATAAGCTCTTGCCTTATCAGAAGCAGGATTTCTATGGTATCTTGAAGTGCATGGACGGTATGCCAGTTAACATCCGTCTACTCGACCCTCCTTTGCATGAGTTCGTTCCACACGATCTTAAGGGTCAGGAGGCAATGGCTGAGGAGATGGGCGTAAGCGTTCACTTTATCCAGAGCCGTGTAAGTGCACTTTCTGAGAGTAACCCAATGTTGGGTCTTCGTGGTTGCCGTTTGGGTAACACTTTCCCAGAGATTACTGCTATGCAGACTAAGGCTATCCTCGGTGCTGCTGTTCAGTTGAAGAAGGAAGGCTTCAATCCTAAGCCAGAGATTATGGTACCATTGGTAGGTATTGTTAATGAGCTTGACATTCAAGAGAACATCATTCGCAAAACTGCAAATAAACTCTTCAAGAAGGAGGGTGTTGAGGTTGAATTCAAGGTGGGTACGATGATTGAGATTCCTCGTGCTGCTTTGACTGCTGATGTTATTGCACAGAAGGCTGAGTACTTCAGCTTCGGTACAAATGACTTGACTCAGATGACCTTCGGTTATAGCCGTGACGATATCGCAAGCTTCTTGCCAAGCTACTTAGAGAAGAAGATTCTTGATGTTGACCCATTCCAGGTTCTCGACCAGAAGGGTGTTGGTCAGTTAATTCAATGGGTGTTGAGAAGGGCCGCAAGACTCGCAAGAACCTCAAGTGTGGTATCTGTGGTGAGCATGGCGGTGAGCCAAGTTCTGTTAAGTTCTGCCATCGTGTAGGTCTTAACTACGTTAGCTGTTCTCCATTCCGTGTGCCTATCGCAAGACTTGCGGCGGCACAAGCAGTGGTTGAAGAAATGTAGTAATTTCTTAGAAATATAGTATATTAGGCGGTGTATCACGTGTTTACGTAGGTATACCGCCTATTTCTTATGGTTTATAAATGTATATCTAAAAGAGGTAGAGTCTTTACCTTTCGCTCTCACTTCTAATTTACTAAGTTCTTTACAACAATCTTACTTTATACCAATATGCAATTTATTAAATCAGTGTTTGTAGTACTTGCGTTGTTCTCTACGATAGGAGGAACGACTGCTTCTACAAAGAGAAATACGGATATCCAGTCTGGAACGGTTTACATTTGTACGGGACCAAAGGCAAGAAAGTATCATTCAAGTCAAAATTGCCGTGGGCTTAATAGATGCTCTGGCAGTATAAAAAGCCTATCTGTAAGTGTTGCACAGTCAAAAGGCTTTACTCCTTGCAAGATTTGTTATAGATAGTTTGTTTATAAGTTATGTTTAACACATAGCAAGAAGTATGTAATATGTGGTCTTAAACCTTTATAGTTAAGTGTAAAGCAACGCTTTTTATATGCGTTCTCTACTATTTACAGCTTCTTTTTACTATGAGGAGAAGGCTTTTAGTGCTATACACTATGGTTTAATTTATGATAGAATCACTTTTATGTGAGAAGAAATATTAATCTTGCTAACGTAAGAGTTGGGTGCGTCTAATAATTCTGTTTATATGTTTTTCTTTGAAAATAAAAAAAATGTTTGCTCTTTTAAAAATGTTACGATATAACTATAGTATTTTTTAATTTCATTTTGCTGTCACTTTTAACACCTCGTATAAACGTGCTATAAGTCAGTAGGTTATAAGCTATTCTCTTGTGACACGAGTGACAGGAACTTTCATTTTGGATGTTTCTTTTATTGTAGACAATCAGGGATATTGGAATGAATGTGAGAAATAGCGTATTCTGAGGCGGACTCGTTCTTGACAGTAAGGAGTTTGGAACTGTTTTCACAGTGACGGCACATCTTATTTTTTCTCCATAGTGGGTGAGCCACAATAGCCCTTTTTATCATGTCATATCATCGTGCGGATACTCAGCACCAATGGTGCGGACGGTGAACACCAATAGTGCGGACGGTTATGACACGTAGAATTACTAAGGATAATAAAACATGTTGGTCACGAATAAGCCTAAAGGAGAACAGAGGTTAACGTCATAAAGATCTATAGTTGTATCATTCGAAATGTCCGATGAAACAAAAAAGGAGTGTGCCAAATGACACACTCCCTTTTTATATTAGTTTCTAAATACTAAGCCTTCGCCGAAGCTGTCGATGATGACAGGCTTGTCACGGTTGACTGTACCTGCAAGCAATGACTTACTGAGGTCATTCAATACGTAACGTTGGATAGCTCTCTTGACAGGACGTGCACCGAACTCTGGGTCGTAGCCAACATCTGAAAGATAATTGATGGCTGGGTCAGTCCACTGAAGTTCAATACCCTGTGGCTCTAACATATCCTTAACTCTTTCGAGCTGCAGACGAACAACGTCACCAATCTGCTCTTTTGTCAATGGCAAGAACATGATAGTCTCGTCGATACGATTGAGGAACTCAGGACGAATAGTCTTCTTCAGCATATCCATTACCGCAACTTTAGCCTTGTCGATTACCTCCTCACGGTTAGTATCATTAAGATGTTCAAACTGTTGCTGGATGTATTGTGAACCAAGATTAGACGTCATAATGATAATCGTATTCTTGAAGTTCACTGTTCGTCCCTTATTATCTGTCAGATGACCATCGTCCAACACCTGTAGAAGGATGTTGAATACGTCTGGATGTGCCTTCTCAATCTCATCAAAGAGTACGACAGAGTAAGGCTTGCGGCGTACAGCCTCAGTCAACTGACCACCCTCATCATAGCCTACATATCCAGGAGGAGCACCGATGAGTCGAGTTACACTGAACTTCTCTTGATACTCACTCATATCAATTCGGGTCATCATAGACTCGTCATTGAAGAGATAATCAGCCAATGCCTTTGCCAACTCGGTCTTACCAGTACCCGTTGTACCTAAGAAGATGAAGGATGCAATAGGCTTCTTTGGGTCTTGCAAGCCTGCACGTGAGCGACGAACAGCATCTGCCACGGCAGTGATAGCCTCGTCTTGTCCGATGACACGCTTGTGCAATTCATCCTCCAAGTGGAGCAGTTTATCCTTTTCACTCTGTAACATTCGTGTGACAGGAATACCTGTCCAACGGCTCACAACCTCAGCGATATCATCTGCTGTAACCTCCTCGCGCACCATTGCTTGCCCATCTTGTGTCGCTTGCAACTGCTGTTGGATGTTCTTGATATCGTCTTCTAATTGCTTTAGCCGTGAGTATCTAATCTCGGCAACACGCTCGTAATTACCCTCACGCTCGGCACGGTCAGCCTCATACTTGAGCTGTTCAATCTCTTGTTTGTCCTGCTGAATCTTGTTTACCAGTCCACGTTCGCCTTCCCACTTTGCACGGAACCCATGTTCCTGCTCTTTGAGTTCAGCGATTTCCTTGTCGAGTTGTGCAATCTTCTCTGTGTCGTTCTCGCGCTTGATAGCCTCACGCTCAATCTCAAGCTGCTTCAATCTACGACTGATTTCATCCAACTCCTCTGGTACAGAATCACGTTCCATACGCAGTTTTGCAGCAGCCTCATCCATCAAGTCGATAGCTTTATCTGGCAAGAAACGGTCTGAAATATAACGCTCAGAAAGCTTAACAGCTGCGATACAAGCATCGTCCTGAATACGTACCTTGTGATGGTTCTCATAACGTTCCTTCAATCCACGAAGGATAGAGATAGCATCCAACTCGTCTGGTTCATCTACTAACACGGTCTGGAAACGACGCTCAAGAGCCTTATCTTTCTCAAAATACTTCTGATATTCATTCAGTGTTGTTGCACCGATAGCTCTCAATTCGCCACGTGCTAAGGCTGGTTTAAGGATGTTAGCAGCATCCATGGCACCTTCGCCACCACCTGCACCAACCAATGTGTGAATCTCGTCAATGAAGAGAATGATGTTACCATCAGCCTGCATCACTTCCTTAACAACACTCTTAAGTCGCTCCTCGAACTCACCTTTATACTTAGCACCAGCCAACATCGCACCCATATCCAATGAGTAGAGTTGCTTGTCCTTTAAGTTTTCTGGTACATCACCACGAATGATTCTCTCTGCTAACCCCTCAACAATAGCTGTCTTACCAGTACCTGGCTCACCAATGAGAATAGGGTTATTCTTTGTACGACGAGATAGAATCTGTAATACTCTACGAATCTCCTCATCACGACCAATCACTGGGTCGAGTTTTCCTGCACGTGCATCCTCGATAAGGTTGCGTGCATATTTCTGTAATGACTGATAGTTCTCATCACCACTTTGTGACTGTACCTTCTGACCTTGTCTAAGATCATTGATAGCAGCTGTCATTTCCTTCTCTGTACAACCCGCATCTTTCAATATACGGCTTGCGGTTGAGTTCACAGCAAGTAGGGCAAGCAGCATCGGTTCGATACTAACGAATTCATCCCCCATCTTCTG
Organism: uncultured Prevotella sp.; assembly: GCA_927910885.1. Classification (GTDB taxonomy): domain Bacteria; phylum Bacteroidota; class Bacteroidia; order Bacteroidales; family Bacteroidaceae; genus Prevotella. Next base: position 9,932 of record CAKMOD010000053.1, read on the forward strand.
CGAGATATCCAATGTACGCTGCATCACCTGATTGGTTTCAGAAGAGAGGTAGGGTTCACCACCAGATACTTTTGGTAAGTGGCTCATCTCATTCTGAATGGCAGTCTCTACAGCTTGTGCATTGACACCAATTTTCTGGAAGACGTAATTTATTACGTCCTTTCCTTTATCCATTACACCAGCTAATATGTGTACTGGCTCAATGGTCTGCTGTCCATTTCGCTGTGCAATGTTTATCGCACTCTGAACAGCTTCTTGTGCTTTGATTGTAAATTTCTCAAATGTCATATTTAAATCTCCTTCCTATAGCTCCTGCACCTTTATAATAGGCTTCAGAACTTGTTCTTATTTTTTGTTTCTGTTGCTTATATTTCAAACTTTGTGCCTATAGGTGTTTTCTGCCAACTTGTCGCTTACTATGGACAATTTGTCATCTATTTGTTTCTTGAAAAGGGAGGAAAGGGAGGAAGGAGTCGTGTTTCTTAATGATTAGTTCTCTTGTCACTTACAGTATATTAATGCACAAACACAAGCAAGTATGCTCCAAAGAGTATAGAAAACTCTTTCGTATAATATATCTGTTTGTTACATCTAAAGATAAAGAAAAGATATAAGGCTCATCCAATATATAGAGGGACGAGATAAAGTAATTATATAATAAGGGCCACATAGCAACTCTAAGTCTGTAGTAAGAAACTTAAAGTTGCTATGTATGATGTTTCTTATAATTCTAAATACAAAAGGTAAACCTTGTCATTCCCAAGTTTTAAAGACGCCTTTTTGTCCGTATTTTTCGTATATCGATTTTGTAAAGACCATCAAATGGCTTGCAAATAACGCCCAATTGGCTTGCAAAAGATGCCCTTTTGATGTCTAACTAACGCCCTTTTGAAAGTCTTACTAAGCACCTTTTTAAACTGTTTTTGCAACTTATTGATAACAAGAAACTTATAGGGGTACTAAAACAAATAACTTTTAGTCTATTTTCCTACCTTTGCTTTAACTGTTTTGTCAATATATTTCTTTATCTTTCTACGTTAAAACTCACACAGATTCATCGAAGGCTTAGAGAGCAAAGGAGTATAATTGCAATGTTTATTGGCAAGAATAAACAAAGATTTTGGTAATCTGTATATAACATCTCTTTCGTTCTTTGTTTCGTCGGAACCTCTATATATTGCTCTTAACCCTGTCTTCTCTCTGCTTATCCGTCTGTCTTATTATGTAATAGGTTTATTTTTATCATTCCATATTTCGATAGAGTCAAATATAAGAATAGCAGAAGACTGAATCTATTGTTTGTTCATTCTTACATAAGCTTCACTGTTACTGGGGTTACTTCTTTGATAATAAACGGTGATAGTATCACCAATATGCAGACTTTCATATTCTCCATATTGTTTACTCCTACCTTCATAGGTCTTCTGATCTACGTTATATGAAATAGGAGTAGTAAGGAGTTGCGCGAATTTTATAAAACTTGTTGACTACACCTTTAGTGTAGGCTGGGCTCTCAGCAATCTTGCTTCTCTTCCGTACATGCCATAAAGAGATTCCTAACAGTGCGATAACAAGATAGGCTATTGAGCGTTGATGCTTTCTTTTCATTTGTCTGATTAAGCTTTATTATTTAACTTCTCCTTAATAAAGTTATGAAGGCGATGTGTAAACTCATAGTTTTTCAGTCCCCATTTGGGTGCTATGAGGAGGTCAGGAGGACTCTGACTGACAAAGCGTTCGAGTACAAGGTCGGGGCGGAGAAGGCTAATGTAATCTGCTATGAGCTTGATATACTCTTCAACCGTATAAAGGTGAAATGGCTTTTCAGCGTACATCTTTGCCAGACGAGTTCCACGAATAATCTGTAACTGATGAATCTTCAATGTCGTTAAGGGAAGAGAAGAGATGATTGGAGCTTGTCTTAAACTCTCTTTTGCATCTTCACCAGGTAGTCCGAGGATGATATGTGCACCGACGCGAATACCACGTCGGGCAGTTTCTTCAATAGCTTTACGTGCACAAGCAAAGTCATGCCCACGATTAACCAGACGTAATGTCTCATCATTGCAGGTTTCCACACCATATTCAATGATGAGGAATGTGCGGCGATTCAGTTCTTCAAAGTAGTCTAAGAGGTCGTCATTAATACAGTCGGGACGTGTACCGATAACGAGTCCAACCACATCCTCCACAGCAAGTGCTTCCTCATAGAGCTTTTTAATATGGTCATTAGTGCCGTAAGTATTGGTATAAGCTTGGAAATAAGCAAGATATTTCATTTCAGGATACTTACCTGAAAAGAATCGTTTGCCGTCTTCAAGTTGTTGGGTTACACTCTTTCCATTATCGCAATAGGCTGGGTTGAACGTCTGGTTGTTACAATAGAAACAACCGCCACGCCCAATCCTACCATCTCGGTTAGGACAGGTAAAGCCAGCATTAACCGATATCTTCTGTACTTTATAAGGGAACTGAGAGCGCAACCAGTTCCCGAAATCGCAATAATATTGTTCCATTCTTTTGCAAATATACGGAATATTTTATATTTTTGTGCTGTTAAAACTTGAATTTATGAAACGTATATTACTTCTGTGTGCAACTGTGCTAACCGCACTTCAGTTGATGGCTGGAGAACCTATCTCTTTGAAAGACATTACTAATGGCACTTTTGCAACTAAGCGTATCTCGGGTGTTAATCCTCTAAAAGGAACTTCTGAGTATGCACAAATCTCGTCTGATGGTCGTCAGGTGGTTAAGTATTCTTTTAAAACTGGTAACTCTACAGGGGTTATCTTTGACCTTGCTGATGCAAAAGGCGAGCAATTAAGCTCCTTTGATGATTATCAGATCTCGTCTGATGGTAGTCGACTACTGTTACAGACAAATACTAATCGCATTTACCGTCGTTCGTTTACAGCAAACTTTTATCTATATGATGTAAAGACAAAACAGTTGAAGAAACTGTCAAAAGATGGCTCTGAGCAGATTCCGACTTTCTCTCCAGATGGTCGTCAGATTGCTTATGTTTATCAGAATAATATCTATATTACAGATGGAGAGAGCGTAAAGCAGGTTACTACGGATGGTGAGTTCAATAAGGTAATCAATGGTTTGCCTGACTGGGTAAACGAAGAAGAATTTGGCTTTAATAATGCGCTTGCTTGGAGTGCAGATAGTAAGACGCTAAGTTGGATTAGATATGACGAGAGTGAGGTAAAGAGTTTTACCTTACAGTTCTACAAAGGTGCTTATCCTAAATTTGATATGTTTGATATCTATCCTGGTGATTACAGCTACAAATATCCAAAGGCGGGTGAAGCAAACTCAAAGGTGAGTGCATGGTCTTACAATTTGAGCGATGGTGCTGTACGTAAGTATGATTTACCATTAGCGGCAGATGGATATATTCCACGCATTAAGTCAACATTTGATGCAAGTCGTATTATCCTTTATACAATGAATCGCCATCAGGACGAGTTGAACCTCTATGCTGCTAATCCTCTTACAGGTGCTTGTAAACTACTGATAAAGGAGAGTGTACCTAAGTACGTGAAGGAAGAAGCTATGGAAGGTATTAGCATCATGAAGGATTATATTCTTGTTCCTTCTGACCGTGATGGCTATATGCACCTTTACTTGTATAACAAGGATGGAAAGCTTTTACGCCAGATTGACAAGGGTAATTATGACGTAACAGAAATCTATGGTTATGATGAGAAGACGGGAAATACCTACTTCCAAGCAGCTGCACGTAAGCCAATGCAGCGTGAGATATATGTTGTAGATAAGTCGGGTAAGATGACTTGTCTTTCTGCTCGTGCGGGATGGAATGTTGCTTCGTTCTCTGGTGATTATAAGTATTTCCTCAATACTTGGAGTGATAGCAACCACCCATACGTATTTGCTATCTATGATAACAAAGGTAAGGAGATACGTGAGGTGTTGAATAATGATGAACTGCAAGCAAAGTTGGCAAAGTATGGCAACACTGGTGTTGAGTTCTTTACATTTACAACCTCTGAAGGTGTGAAACTTAATGGCTGGATGGTGAAACCTGCTAACTTCGATGCAACAAAGAAATATCCTGTTATTATGCACCAATATAGTGGTCCGGGCAGTCAGCAGGTCGTTGACAACTGGAGCGTTGGCTCTATGGGTAGTGGTGCAATGTATGATTACTACTTGACACAGAAAGGCTATATCGTCGTTACTGTTGATGGTCGTGGTACTGGTGCACGTGGTGCAGAGTTTGAGAAGTGTACTTATTTGAAGCTTGGCGATTTGGAATCAAAGGACCAGGCAGAAACTGCTTTATGGTTGGGTAAGCAAAGTTATGTTGATGCTTCACGTATTGGTATATGGGGTTGGAGCTTTGGTGGCTTCAATACATTGATGAGTATGAGTGAGGGACGCAATGCCTTTAAGGCTGGTGTGGCAATTGCTCCACCAACAGATTGGCGCTATTACGATACTGTTTATACTGAACGTTATATGCGTACGCCGCAAGAAAATGCTGCGGGCTATGCTATTAATCCAATTAACCGTGCAGAGAAGCTTCATGGTAAGCTTTTAGTATGTCATGGTTTGGTAGATGATAATGTTCATCCACAGAATGCCTTTGAATACTCTGAGGCTTTAGTACAAGCAGACAAGGACTTCAAGGAGAACCTCTATACTAATCGTAACCATGGTATTTATGGTGGTAACACACGTAATCACCTACTGAGACAGGTTGCTGAATGGTTTGTTGAGAATCTGTAATAGGCGTTGATAAAAGAACTATGCTGTTTACTAAGCACTCTCATGTATAAGTGAATTATGCGTGTCTTACTACATATTATGATGTTGACAAGGGGCTTTTAACTCATCTTTTAGTGATGTGTTAATACCCAGCACATAGTGTGCGGATGCTTAACACGTCATGTGCGATGGTAAACACCAATGGTGTTGAATGCTTAGTGCAGTGAAATATGTTGTTAGTATGTAACAAATTATTGGTAGAAACGAGTTGTTCTATCAAATATTTGTAAATCAAAGGTGATGTCGTATGGACGAATATATTATTCAAAGTTCTATCAGATAGCACTAAAAAATAAAAAACTCGGGCACTGAATTGATATAATCAGTGTCCGAGTTTTTTATGTATAATTAATTTTATCTTGCTCCTTAACCAAAGAGACGCTCAAAGAAACCTTTCTTTTTAGGCTTCTCCTCACTTGTAGTTGCCTCAAGGTGTGCTGAATCAGCTTCCTCAGAGATCGTTTCCTTCTTAACAGCAGAATCATCTGCAGGGATGTCTTCACCCTCAATAATACCTGCAGTACCCCATTGAGCAGCAAGTATTGTTGCATCCTTGCGAGCTGTATCCTCGTCAATTTCATATTGATCGCAGATTAACTCTACGAGGTTATCTACTGTAAAAGAATCCATCTTCTGCACCTCTTCCCATAAGTATGCAGAACTTTCGTTCATTGATATGATATTGCTGAAGTCGATATTCTCATCTCCTTCTGCAACGATGATACGCTCTCCGCATACTTCACGGAGGTTGAAACCATTCTTTACTTTCATTCTTATTTATAGTTTATATTGTTATCTTTCTTTTAATGTTCCATTAGATGGTACCGAAGATTGGAATCCAAATACGTCTGTAAATACCTAATAAATATCTTCGGAGAGGGAGAAGTCGAGTCCAAATAAAACTATAAGTCTTCCATTTCCAAGCATCTGTAGCATCCATTTCTTTTCGTCCTTTACGGTAGAAACCAATGACTGCTCCAACAATATTCTCCTTCTTGCAATGCTCAACACCAAGGTTGCCATCGCCTCGTAAAGTTACGTTGTCACCTTCTATGCTGTCAATACGATGTAAGACGAAGTGTCGGGGAGTTATCTCTGCTAAGACAGGGTCGCCAACCTTTATCGTTGTAGGCTTTACCAACAAAGCCTTGTCTCGGTCGTTTTCAAGGAAAGGACGCATAGAATAGCCACGAAGGCGTAATGTTACAGTATGCCCTTCATTCAACATCTTGACAACTTCTGGTAGAAACTCAGCATTAGCAAACTGGATTTCAGAAGTAGTAAGTACAGTCTTTGACATAAGTCTTATCTTTTCGTTACGGTTTGATAGCAGACTTCTGCGGCTTCCTGATTAGGTAGACAATGTAACGTAAATATTCTTCCAGTTTCTACAATCTTTGTAATCGTATTACAAACGCCATTGTAAATATCAGAATCCCACTTCATGCTGGAGCAAGAGGGGAGGAGTGAAGCGAATGCTGCAATAGGATTAGGTTTTTCAACAGAGTTTGTTGTGGCACGGTCAATGCGTGTGATAGCACCTAATCGAGCCTTGACATTACGATAACATGGTGTTTTGCCACTCCATGGGCTACCATATATCCATGTTTCACCATCAATGATTCTGACGATAGGATTATCATCATTCATGAGGTCACTACCAGGAATATAGCGTAACCACATACTAACCTGTGTTGACTTACCTGTTCCACTCTTTGCAATGAAGGCATAGCCATACCCGTTGTTACGAACAAGAGAAGCGTGAATCAGCAAGGTTTGTTTAAGTGCACCAGCAAAGGCAAAGATGAGCATCAATGCATTGTTTAGTCCAAAGGTACGCATATTTGTGTTGCCATTGAGTGCACAACGACAATCGGAAAAATCCTTATTGCTCTGTAGTAGACAGCAGTCAGAGCCATTGATGTCTTTGATAATATATTGATAGCTGCCATCGTCAACACGATCAACGATCGTATCACCATTACCTGTATCAAAAGCACGAATACGCTGTCTCCTTTCCTTTGGGATAGGGCGAAGCGTATCGTCAACCGTTAAGCGGAAAAAGACATTCTCTGAAACCTCTTTGATTCTGAAAGGTTCAAACGAACTTAGTAAGTGCATTCCGTTGACATCAGTCTCACGGAATATAATCTGTATATCAAAGTCTGCTATTCTGAAGTTATTTATTTCCATCTTTAGAGGCTCTGCTTACTTTGACTTTGTGGTTTTAGTATTCACTTGTGTCTCTTCGTTTGAAGTATAGTTGTCTGGTGTTATCGTCTTATAGCTAAACTCTGCATCAGAGATAGACTTAACAACATACTTCTTCTTACCCTTTTCATATTTATTTTTCAAAGCTACGAACTTCTTCATAGCCTTAGCCTCATTCTCAGCATACATCGTAACGCAGGTTGGATAGCTCACTAAACCATTATTCTGAAGATAATAGCGTAGTTGGTATGAGTAGTCCTCACGATTAGCGAGGAAGCTTGTGCGATCGTTTGCAAGGTAGGCATCCACTTTCTGAATATTGGTCATATAAACCGTTGAATCATTAAAAGAGGCTGCAAAACCAAACATATAAACCTTTGCAGGCTTGTATCCTTTTGCGTTACTACTATTTACCCATCCCAGCAGGAGTACTGCTATGATTAATACCTGACGTAATTTCATCTTAAATTAATATCTTACAATGTTAATGTTATTGTCCTAAATAAGCCTTCAATACCTTGCTATTGGTTTGTTGGCGTAGGCGTCGTATTGCTTTTTCTTTAATCTGCCTTACCCGTTCACGTGTGAGATTATATTTACTTCCTATTTCTTCCAATGTCATCTCGCGTTGGTTTATTCCGAAATAAGCCTCGATAACCATCTTCTCTCTATCTTCAAGAACCTGTAAGGCTCTTCCGATTTCTTCACGTAGACTCTCTTCAACCAACTCTTTGTCAGTTGATGGCGTGTTATCATTAGGGATGACGTCCAGCAGGCTACTTTGTTCGTCGTCATAGAACGGAGCATCTACCGAGACATGACGTGAATTAACCTTCATTGCATCAACAATCTTGTCTTCTGGTATATCAGTGTTCTGTGCTATCTCATCAATACTTGGGCGGCGTTCATTTTCCTGTTCAAACTGTGTCAATATCTTATTGATTTTGTTGACAGAACTTACTTGATTGAGTGGTAGTCTAATGATACGACTTTGTTCTGCTATTGCTTGCAAGATACTTTGTCTTATCCACCATACAGCGTATGAGATAAACTTGAAGCCACGAGTTTCGTCAAACTTCTCTGCTGCTTTGATTAATCCTACATTACCTTCGTTAATAAGATCGGGCAGAGAAAGCCCCTGGTTTTGATACTGCTTTGCGACAGAGACAACGAAGCGCAGGTTAGCTTTCGTCAGACGTTCTAAAGCTTTTCGATCACCATTTCGGATTTTTTGAGCAAGCTCAACTTCTTCTTCGATACTGATCATTTCTTCGTGACCGATTTCCTGCAGATACTTGTCGAGAGAAGCACTCTCCCGATTCGTAATCGATTTTGTGATTTTCAATTGTCTCATGTGCTTAGCATTATTTTAAGTGATGGCAAATTTACACAAATTCAATGAGTTAAACAAATAAAAAAGTAAAAAACTCACATAAGAATCTATAATGATTTTATGTTGTGTATTAAGTTTTTAGTCTTTCGACTGTTTCTTCTTGATTGATAGGTGGTTTATAGTTTTGTCATAGTTGCGACTTCCCTTTATGTTTATACAATGTCTTTTAGTTTGATTAGATGAGATTTATTTTGATTTTTCTATGGTTATGATGTCGTGTTTATAGGTCAGAAATAGGAGTGTTTATCAAAAGAAAATCCCCCATTCTTGTGTCTAAAAACCAAGAATGGGGGACTTTTATGATGTCAGCTTCTTTGCTGAAAGATATTAGCTATTAGTCTACAAGAGGGATAGCGAAGTAAGCCTTCTTACCAGTTGGATAGATACCCTGAACATAGAGAACTGGGTCTTTGCTGGTTGATGCCTTCTTAACGATATTCTGCAGGTCGTCAATACTCTTCACCATGTTTCATTTACATTCTGAATGATGAAACCACGATTGATTCCAGCAGCCTTCAAAGCTCCATTGTTAACCTTCAGTACTTCAAGACCATAGTTAATGTTTAGCTGCTTTTTAAGGGCATCCTGTACTGGACGGAACTGACCACCAAGAACGTCGATGTCAGCCTGCTCAATTACCTTTGTTGTTCCCTGAGCATTCTTCAGTGTGATAGTCTTTGAAACCTCCTTCTTGTTACGGATGAAGGTTACTGTAGCCTTATCTCCAGGACGCTTGCTGTTGAGTGCCTGCTGAAGCTCAGACATACGTGTCACCTTCTGTCCGTCAAACTTAGTGATAACATCACCCTTTGCCAAACCTAAGGCTGCACCATTGCCTTCCTCAGATACCTCACTAACGTAAACACCTTCGTTTGTACCGAGGTCAACGTTCTTGCCTTCTTCCTTCTGTGCGTTGATGAAGTTCAAAACGTCACCACCTTGGATGCCGAGCATTACACGCTGTACGCTACCATACTTCTTAATATCATCAACAACCTTATTCATGATAGTTGTAGGGATAGCAAATCCGTAACCACTATATGCACCAGTTTGTGAGTAAAGCATAGCATTGATACCAACCAACTCACCCTGTGTGTTAACCAATGCACCACCAGAGTTACCCTGGTTGATAGCTGCGTCGGTCTGAATAAAACTCTCAATACCATTACGTGTAGCACCCAAGCCACGTGACTTAGCACTAACGATACCAGCAGTTACTGTGTTATTGAGGTTATAAGGGTTACCTACAGCAATTACCCATTCACCTACCTTTAATTTGTCTGAGTCGCCTACAGGGAGGGTAGGGAGGTTGGTTGCATTAACCTTCAACAATGCAAGGTCAGTCTGCTTGTCTGTTCCAACGATGCGTGCAGAGAACTCACGGTTGTCGTTTAGTGTGATAGTTAACTCATCTGCACCCTCAACAACGTGATTATTAGTTACGATATAACCATCGGATGAAATGATTACACCACTACCTGTAGCCTCCTTCTTAGGAGTCTGAACTTGCTGGCGGCGTGAACCATTACCTTGGTTAGGATTCCCAAAGAAGCCAAATGGGTCAAAGAATCCACCAAATGGATCGTCCTGAACCTCAACGGTCTGTGTCTTAGAATTCTGTACATACTTAATGTGAACGACAGCAGGAAGAGCTTTCTCAGCTGCGTATGTAAGGTCAACTGGCTGACCAGGAGCTACAACAGGTGCTTCAGCAGCATACACTTTGATGAAGGCGCCAGTAGAAAAGGCGAGGGCTGTAACGCAAGCTGCGCCTGCCAAATACTTTGATAAATTCTTCATATTCTTAATTATTTGTTCGTTAATTACGTTTATTTGTGTCAAGCCGTCATTATTTGTAAATGTCTCGCTGACATATTCTCAGATGCAAATATAGGAGCAAATTTCCTAAAACCGACATTTTGTCAGTTATCTTTATCCGATTTTAACAATTATAAATTAATCCTTAACGGCTATTAATCTGATAGGATGTATATTTTGCATTTATTTATTTTAGATAGTTATTTTGTTTCTATTTGTAGTTTTTATATTTTCCCAAACTGACAAAATGCAAGAAAAGTAAGTCATAATGTCATGTAGGTTATGTAAGTTCACCCTTTGTTGGGGCTTTTTGTTGATGGTGTTATTTAAGATTTAAAGCTCTTAATGGTGTGGCAGAAACTTTAAATCCATTGTATGCTGTATTTATTTTCATGAAAAGAAATAATTATTTCACGAGTGGAAATATTTCTTTTCATGAAAAAAAAGATTTATTGTCATGAAAATAATTTTGTGAAAGTA
>CAKMOD010000054.1 GCA_927910885.1 uncultured Prevotella sp.
TTCAAACTCTGGATGAATTCTCTTTTTGTCCGAATTTTTCACATGCTGATTTTTTAAAAGACCACCAAATGGCTTGCAAATAACGCCTAATTGGCTTGCAATAGGATGCCCTTTTGAAGTCTTACTAACGCCCTTTTGGAGTCCAATTAAGCACCTTTTGAAAGCCTACTTTGCAACTGCTTGATAACAAAAGAGTTACAGCAGCATTAAATTAACTCGCTTTTAAGCTATTTCCTTACCTTTTCTTAGAAGGGTTTGTAAATATATTTTTTTACCTTTGATGGGTAAATTTCACACAGAGGAACGGAGTTGAAGGAGGTTTTATCTACCTTGATATAGACTGATATGCCTGTTGTACGGGCAAATATCATGTGCAACAATAAAATAAGAGAGGGGTAGGAGCTAATGAATAATATGAATGAATATGGCTGTGTGTAGGTTTCTCTCTACCGGATTGGCATGAATGACGATAAAAAGAAAGGTGTCCAGAATCCTCTGAACACCTTTACTGTTTATCTTTTGTTTGTCTTATTCAATCAGACAAAGCTATGATTAGCCCTGTTGAACAGGAATCTTCTTAACACGACGCTCGTGTCTACCACCCTCAAAACTTGCTTTGAAGAATGCATCGAGAATCTTTTCTGCAGTCTTATTATCAATAAACCTGCCTGGGAGAACAATAACGTTTGCATCATTATGCTGACGAGTCAACTCTGCTACGTCCTTGTTCCATACCAAACCAGCGCGTACACCTTGGTGCTTGTTGAGCGAGATTGCCATACCCTCACCGCTACCACAGATAGCAATACCAGGGTAAAGTTCACCACTTTCAATGGCTTCAGCCAATGGGTGAGCATAGTCAGGATAGTCGCAGCTCAAATCACTATTGCAGCCAAAATCCTTATATGCATACTTGTGTTCTTCCAAATACTGGATCACGAACTGCTTCAATGGATAGCCTGCGTGGTCGCAAGCAACTCCTACTGTCTTAATTTCCATAAGCTGTTTAGGTTTTTATGAGCCTCTGCCTTCAGTGAGGAATTTAGAGACTCAGGTTAAACGTTTATGCTAAAAATGCTTTTACTTGCTTGTAAACATTCTCAGGAGTGAAGCCCAACTTCTCATCTAAGACTGTGTAAGGTGCTGAGAATCCGAAGCTGTTAAGGCCGAATACCTTACCATTGGCACCAACCAAGCCTTCGAGTGTCACTGGGAGACCTGCTGTAAGACCGAAAATCTTAGCGTCTCTTGGTAGAATCTGCTCCTGATATTCTTTGCTCTGACGGAGGAAGAGACCCTCAGAAGGTGCGCTTACAACACGAACCTTCACTCCGTCTTTGCGTAACAACTCAGCTCCAGCAACGCAGGTAGAAACCTCAGAACCACTTGCAACGAGGATAACATCAAACTGCTCGTCAGAGCCAGTTACGACGTATGCACCCTTGCGAGTCTGCTGATAGTCTGTTCCCTCTGGCAAACTCTTCACGTTCTGACGTGAGAAGATGAGAGCTGTTGGTGTATCCATGTTCTCCATAGCCATCTGCCAGCATACTGTTGCAGCATCACTATCAGCAGGACGGAACACACGAACAGAATCCTGTCCAGCGTGGTTTTGCAACTTCTCCATCAAGCGAATCTGTGCTTCCTGCTCTACTGGCTCATGTGTTGGACCATCCTCACCAACGCGGAATGCATCATGGCTCCATACAAACTTAACTGGAGTGCGCATGAGGGCAGCCATACGGATAGCTGGTTTCATGTAGTCCGAGAATACGAAGAAGGTTCCCATTGCAGTGATAACACCACCATGAAGCATCATACCGATACACATACATGCCATTGCCAACTCGCTAACACCAGCCTGGAAGAAGGCTCCGCTGAAGTCGTCACGTGTGAGTGCGTGTGTCTTGTTAAGGAAACCATCCGTCTTATCAGAGTTGCTGAGGTCGGCTGATGATACAATCATGTTAGGAACTTGCTCTGCGATAACACCGAGACAAGCTGCAGAACCATTACGTGTAGGAATGTCGCGCTTCTGTACAAGACCACTCCAATCAATCTTTGGAGCCTTGCCAGAGAACCACTCACGCATCTGTGCAGCCTTCTCAGGGTTCTCTTTCTCCCATTGTGCTTCAGCTGCATGACGCTCAGCAACAATCTTTCTGAGTTCTGCTGCACGGTCATCATAAAGCTTCTGAACCTCTGGGAAAATCTTGAATGGGTCCTCAATGTCACCACCAAGATTCTTTACTGTATTTGTATAAGCGTCACCACCCAATGGTGCGCCATGTGTTTTAATGCTATGTTCGTAGCTACTACCGTCTGCCTGTAAAGCACCCTTACCCATGATGGTCTCACCAATGATAAGAGTAGGGCGACGTTCTTCTTTGTTTGCAGCAACAAGAGCCTCACGGATAGCGTCTGGATCGTTACCATCAATCTTCAATACGTTCCAATCCCATGCCTGATACTTCATTGCTGTATCCTCAGACATAACTGCACCACACTCAGTAGAAAGCTGAATGTCATTGGCGTCGTAGAACATGATGAGGTTGTTAAGACCCAAGTTACCAGCTAAGCGACCTACTTCTGCGCTGATACCTTCTTGGATACCACCATCAGAGATGTAAGCGTAAATTTTATGCTGCATCATTGTGCTGCCAAGGCGTGCCTCAAGGAACTTCTCAGCTACGGCTGCACCTGCAGCGTATGCATGACCTTGACCAAGTGGACCTGAAGAGTTTTCGATGCCATGTGCGATGTCTCTTTCAGGATGTCCCGGAGTGATTGACCCCCACTGACGGAATTGTTTAATATCGTCAACCGTGAACTTTCTCTGAAGGGTCAATGCTGCATAAAGCATTGGTGACATGTGACCAGGGTCAAGATAGAATCGGTCACGTCCTGCCCACTCAGGCTGTTCTGGGTCGAAGACGAGAAATTCAGAGAAAAGGATGTTTATAAAGTCCGCACCACCCATAGCTCCACCAGGGTGTCCTGATTTAGCTTTTTCAACCATTGACACTGCGAGAATTCTAATGTTATCCGCTGCTCTGTTCATCAATTTCTTGTCATTCATAAATAGATAGGATTTTTAAATTATAATGCAAATATAAAGATAAATATGGAGACATCAAAATATTAAAGTTACTATTTTGAGAAAATGTTCAAAAATGCTCGAAGCATAGTATTTGCTTTGCTTTGTTTAGTTGGTGAGTGGCTGTTTTATGGCTATCTTGTTGAAGTGCTATTCTTCTTCGGCTACAAACGGTTTTACCTGTGAGAGATGTATTTTTCTTCTCTTTTTTGCCTCTTTTTGTCCTCCTTTTATAATGGTGTTAACGCCTCGCACCTATTGTGCGGAGGCTTCGCACGATTGGTGCTGGACGTTAGCACCAGTCATCTTGTGGGTGCGTAAATATGCTATCAGCCACAAGAGAAACGGCAATTGATGGATAATACTATGATAAAAAGGGTATATCTGAATGTTCGTCAATGACGTTTTTACATTCGATATACCCTTTTATATTTTATCTTAGCTAAACACTTATATCGTTAGCCTTGCTATTAATGATTATAGTGAGGCGTCTGTATACATTTCTTTGTTAATGCGATATAATGCAGCACCTCGCTTACTTGTAATCTTATCAATGAATTTTGTCTTCTCAATGAAGTCGATTTGCTTGATACGCTTGCGGAAGTTACGCTTGTCGATTTCAACACCCATAATTGCTTCGTGGACATTCTGAAGCTGTGTGAGTGTGAAGAGCTCTGGGAGAAGATTGAAACCGAGTGGGTCTTTGTTGATGAGCTTGCGGAGTTGGCTTAATGCTAACTGTACCATCTCGATGTGGTCACCAAACAACTCTGGCAACTTGTTGATGTCAACCCACTGTAAGTCATTTTCTTCCAATAGCTTATTGTCGTAGTCAGACACATTGATGAGCGCGCAATAAGCAATAGAGATAACGCGATCACCTGGGTCACGATCGGTTTCACCGAAAGCACCCACCTGTCGCATATAAATATCATTGATGCCTGTACACTGGAAAAGAACTCTGTTAGCAGCTTCTTTCAAACTTTCATCCTCTCTTACGAATCCACCATAGAGAGATAATTTGCCGCTGTACGGCTCAACTTTACGTTTACCAACGAGTAGCTGTAGCTTTTTGTTTTCGAACCCGAGAACGATGCAGTCGACCGAAACTAAAAGTTTGGGTTCACCTTTGTAGTATTTATTCATGTTGTAGCTTTTGATTTAGAGATGTAAACTTGTTTTGTTTTTTGGTTGCGTAGTAATAATTTTTCTGTTATGTATTGGAATTTAAAGGTTATTCTTGTGTTGGATTACTTCTTGTGTTTAGGTTCTTATTTTTATATAAGGGCTGAACTTCTTATACAGAACCCAGCCCTTATACTAATTAAATATCAATGAAAGTGGCACCTTGTTAGATGCCATTATGTTCTTAGCAAACCTTGTGAGAACCTTCACTGATAACAACTGGATAAACTTCTGGAGCATGACCATACTTTGCTGTGAACTTCTCAGTTGCGTCAGCAATGAACTTGTCATACAACTCGTCCTTAACGAGGTTGATGGTACAACCACCGAAGCCACCACCCATGATACGAGAACCAGTTACGCCATTCTCCTTAGCAACGTCGTTGAGGAAGTCGAGTTCTTCGCAGCTTACCTCATACTCCTTGCTGAGTCCGTGGTGAGTCTCATACATCTTCTGACCAACTGTCTCATAGTCACCAGCAACAAGTGCATCACAAACAGCGAGTACGCGTTCCTTCTCACCGAGAACGAAGTGTGCACGCTGGTAGTCCTCAGCACTTACCTTATCCTTAACAGCCTCTAACTCATCCCAGTTAGCATCACGCAATGTCTCGTACTTTTTCTCTGGGAACTGCTCAGCGATAGCTGCAACAACGTTCTCACAGCTTCTGCGGCGATCGTTGTATGGGCTACCAACGAGTTCGTGCTTAACCTTTGAGTTTACAAGAACGAGCTTGTAACCCTGTGGGTTGAATGGGAAATACTCGAACTCACGGCTGCGGCAATCAAGACGCATCAGCTTGCCTTCCTGACCGAAGACGCTTGCAAACTGGTCCATGATACCACAGTTCACACCGATATACTTGTGCTCTGTAGCCTGACCAGCGAGTGCGATGTCCCATTTTGAAATCTTATTATCAGCGAACAAGTCGTTCAATGCACATCCGAAGCAGTTCTCCATAGCAGCAGAAGAACTCATACCTGCACCGAGAGGCACATCACCAGCAAAGGCAATGTTGAAACCCTTTACGTCAACACCAAGAGCCTTGAACTCCTGTACCATACCATAAATGAAGCGTGCCCATGTTGCGCGTGGACCCTCTGGGTCGTTAACCTTGAACTCTACACGGTCCTTGAGGTCAATAGAGTAGCACATTACAGTATCTGTACCATTAGGACGAACCTCAGCCATGATGCCCTTGTCTACTGCACCTGGGAATACAAAACCACCGTTATAGTCAGTGTGCTCGCCAATGAGATTGATACGTCCTGGTGAGAAATAAATGTTTCCTGTCTTGCCGTCGAAATGCTTAATAAAACGACTTCTTACGAATTCTATGTCCATGTTAGTAATTTTAAAAATGATTGTTAGGATATAATTTAATTATCTCGATATAATGGCAAGCATAGTGCCTGCCATTATAAAGATGTCTGTTTAAGCCTTCTTAGAAGGATGTGAGCCAATCAAAGCGTAGAAGAGCATGTATGCTAACATACCCACAACGAGCCAGTAGCTGTTGATGTCGCCTACCTTTGTAGCCATAAGGTTCTGAATCAATGGCATAACACCACCACCAACAACCATGGTCATGAAGAGACCAGAAGCTGTAGCTGTGTACTTACCAAGACCCTCTGTAGCGAGGTTGAAGATAACACCCCACATTACTGATGTACAGATACCGCAAAGGATGATGAGTAATACCTTTGTTGGAACCTCAGCCTCAATCCATGTGCTCTCTGCAATATTAGGAATTGTAAGGCTCATTGTATTTGCTTCTGGCATGAAGATAGCAGCAAGCAGAAGTACGAGAGCCACGGCAGTTGTCACTGTAAGCTGTGTACGTGAAGATACCTTACCACTGATGAAGGCACTTACGAAACGACCAACGAGCATCAACAACCAATAAATACCAGCGATAAGACCTGCAATGGCAGCACTACCGAGTACACCACCTTCTGCAACTGGCTGGCTGAGATAGAACAGGAGCTGACCTGGAATACCAACCTCAATACCTACGTAGAAGAAAATCGCAATGATACCGAGCAACAACTGGCGATAGCCTAATGCACCCTTGATACCACCTATAACGTCAGCCTTCTCTGTCTCTGGCTCAGTCAACTGTGTAAACCAAACGATAAAGAATGATGCTGCAAAGATAACCAGAGCGATGAGCAACAATGGAGATACAACCTCAAGTGATGTACTCTTAGTAATCTCACCAATCATAGAACCTGCAACCATTGGAGTCAGTGTAGCTGCGAGTGAGTTCAATGATGCACCAGTCTGGATAAGCTGGTTACCACGGTTACCACCACCACCAAGAAGGTTCAACATTGGATTTACTACGGTATTCAAGATACAAACACAGAAACCACAAACGAAGGCACCAAGCAGATAAACTGCGTATGTGCTGATTTCGTTTCCATCCATTCTACTTGAACCATATTGGATGGCAATACCGATGAAACCAAGTGCCAAAGCAACAAGAGCAGTCTTCTTGTAACCATACTTTGTAATCATCATACCTGCTGGAATACCCATGAAGAGGTAAGCCGCAAAGTTCATCATGTTACCCATCATACCAGCCCACTCATAGTGCTGTTTCCAAATTGTACCAAATGGTGCCGCCATGTTGGTAACGAAAGAGATCATAGCAAATAGGAACATCATGGTGATAATTGCCACCAAGGTTCCTTTTTTGTTAGTTTGATTTTCCATTTTGATATTTCAATTTTTTATTTATTATTTCGTTTTCGGATGCTTATTTCTCTACACCGAACTTATAAATAGTTCTCTGTGTGTACTCCTTGCATGGCTCTAAGATGACTGAAGGGAAATAAGGATGGTTTGGACTGTCTGGGAAGTGCTGTGCCTCAAAGCAGATAGCACTGCGACGTGGGAAGGTTGCACCATGCTGACCCTTGTAGCCGTCAGCCCAGTTATGGGTATATACCTGAACGCCTGGCTCTGTGGTATAAACCTCCATCGTTCTTCCGCTCTTAGGTTCTTTGATGCGTGCAGCGAATGAAAGTTCGCCTTCTTCTTTCTTGTTCAGAACGAAGCAGTGGTCGTAACCCGCACCATTCTTAATCTGCTCGTGGTCAGCATCGATATCCTGACCTACGGTCTTTGGCTCACGGAAGTCGAATGGGGTACCAGCTACCTTCAAGATCTCACCTGTTGGAATTGATGTTTCATCAATAGGGAGGTAGAAGTCAGCATTAATCTGGCACTCTAAATCGTCAATTGTTGGTGTTGGATTAGCAATACCTGCCAAAGAGAAGAAACCATGACTGGTAAGATTGATAATCGTTTTCTTGTTAGTCTTTGCAGAATACTTGATAATGAGTTCGTCGTTATCAGAGAATGAATAGGCTACCCAGACATCAACTTCACCAGTATAGCCTTCCTCACCGTATGAAGAAGTGTACTTTAACACAACGGCGTGGTCGTTAACCTGTACGGCATCCCAAACCTTTGCATTAAAGCCTTCCTTACCTCCATGCAGAGAGTTAGGACCATTATTAATAGCAAGTTTATATTCCTTTCCGTTCAACTGGAAACGACCTTTGGCAATACGATTACCATAACGGCCAATAAGGGTTGAAAGATAAGGTTCTGGTGAATTGATGACCTCTTGTATATTGTCATGTCCTTGAATGACATTTGCCAAGTTTCCGTCTTTATCAGGAACCATAATAGCAACAATCGCACCACCGTAATTAGTGACTGCAACCTCATTGCCTTTGGCATTTCTAAGTACATAGAGATCGGTTTTCTTACCATCTATCGTAGTCTGGAAGTCCTCTTTCTTCAGACCACACACGTAGTGTGTCTCTTCGGCATTTACCATGATGTTCTGTTTTTAGTTACTATTTCAAGACCTGCAAAGTAAATAAAAATAAACGATAACTGCAAACTTAACTTTGAAAATAATAGGTTATGGTGTGTTAAAAACAATTAACATAACAAGGTTTTAACCCAAATCAGTCATTAGATATTGTTAGAAACGATATTCCTATTGACTGATTTGGGTTAAAATCAATTTAATTACAAAAGTCTTATAGCAATCTTTGTAAGTGTGAGTTGATTACTCAAATTACAAGTTTGTGCCTTTGTTTTCTGTTAAAACTACTCTGAATAGGCTCTGATTTTACCTGGACAGGGTTTAAGCAAAGGATAGTCTGACTTCTCTTGGAACTTTTCCAGCTTTTGCATAATAGCATCCCTATCCTCTTGACTCTTCATCCGAAGCATGTCTTTGATAAAAGGTACTGTCGGACTATCTGGGTAAGCCTTCATGAATCGTTTCCACTCTTCTTTAACTTCTTTGTCTATGTTTTCATAATACACAGGAGTATTGTCTACGCCAAACAAATAGGCAGACTGAAGGAATATATAGTCATCTTGTAGTCTACAGAAAAATTCTTTCTTTGTTGGATATGTTTTTACGTAAGCTTCGTGTCGAGCAAGCAGGTTACCCAACTCTCGCCACGATATTGCGAGGGCAGCATCTGGGGCAATGTTCTCTGCATCCTTTATCAGGAACCAGTAGTCCTGATAGTACTTAGGCAATAGTTTGACATACTGAATGTATGTTTTAGTTTGAAGGTTCATTTCTACGATTCCTTCTCCTAAATCTACTATTTCTATCCCTGCGTTCTTATAGAACAGCTCCTTCTTTTTAATGGAATCGTGTGGTACTATTTCATTACCCATGCTGTCTATTTTATACTCGAAATAGTGCTCAAGGAAATGACTCTCACGGTCATTGATCTTATTCAGCTCTTTTTGCACTTCCGTACTAAACTCATCAAAGATTCGACAACGCTCCTCTGGCGATGCGCCCTTAAATTGGATGTCAATTACTTGCTGATGAATCTTGATACGCTTCAAGGGGTCGGTAGTTTTTGCAAGAACTTGCTTAATACTATCAATCTTAGCTTTTAGTTGAATACTGTCGATATTTGTTTCTTGCTTTGTACTATCGATGTTCTGACCATCTTTATCTGTTTGCTTGGAAGGGCTGTTTTGACAAGCTGTCAATAGTACAATTCCTAATAAAAATAGATATATGATTCGTTTCATAAGATTAATGTTTGAAAGTTTTATTAATGATAAATTTTGTTCCTTGTTTTTTTTCTTTTTTTCTGTGCAAAGATATATATAAAAAAGGAGAAAACTCTTAGTAGTTTTGTTTTTATTTTTTCTTATAGTTTTCCTTTTGTTTATAAGTTGTTTTATATCTGTATGTTTTCTTGTTTTTGTTCTAACAGCTTTGTCTTGTGTTTTATTGTGGTTCGTTTTTTAAAGGTTAGTCAAATTCTATATGCTTCGTTAGCCTTGCTATAAGAGGGTTCTTTGTTTGAAATATCATTACAAAAGTTAGGTAGATAGGCTTGTTTCTCAGCGAAAAAATAGTACTTTGGGATGTTTTTGTAACTAACACGTAGTCAGGTAGTTGTATAAGTACAAAAGAAAAGGTGCTTAGTTGCATTCCAAAAGGGCGTTACTTAGACCTCAAAAGGGCATCTTTTGCAAGTCAATTAAGCCTTAATTCGAATGCAATTAAGCACCAATTAAAAATCAGTTTGTGATTTTTCTTTACAAAGTAAGTATGAGTGCGGTTACCCTTTAGTTTTGATTGCTAATTTACTTTCTAAAACTCCAAAGTCCTTGACAAATGATGGTTCTTCCGAAATATGGAGTGATAAATTAAGCCTACTACATATAAAAGGCACACAGAGAGGGGAGAGCACGGAGGTGAAAGCAGACAATCTCACG
>CAKMOD010000055.1 GCA_927910885.1 uncultured Prevotella sp.
GGCTGGAATAACCAGCCTACTAAATGTCCATTATATCTAAAAAAAACTGAGTGTAAGAAACAAGTCTTATCACTCTAAATTTCTAAAGACTCAGAAATAAGAGTAACTTATTTATCTTGTGAGTACTGGCTTTCCCAGTTAGCCTCTTCTGGTTCTTCTCCCTTACGACCCTCGAGCTGAATAACAAAACTCTTTGCAGGGAAGTATGGAGTAATGTGAATATCAAGTAATACACGATCCTTTTGGTTTGGATCTTGCTCAATTCTCATCACTCGGAACTTCTCTATCAGACGAGTTGGACCCTGTATGCTATCAAGGAACTTCACAATCTGGCTTCTCAAGTCAGCCTCTGTACGAGTAGTCCAGTTCTCGAATGCACGACGGTTCAGGAAGTCGAAAAGAACCTTAGAGATATAATCGAATACACGAACAACAGAGTAAGTCTGCAATCCAAGGTTATCACCATTGAAGAGTGTTTTAGCTGAGAATGCCATCACCTTACTATACTCGTTGACCATTGGTACAAGACCCATACGCTCAATTTCTGAGATCTCGCTTTTCTTCAAATCGAAACGTACGCTTTCAACATCATTAAGGCCACCGAATTTCTTACCAGCAACTACCTGTGACATCAATGTGCTGTAAATCTTACCTGCGAGAGCAGATGAGCCTGGTACGTAAAGATTGTCTTCTTCTCCTACCTGTACTACCTTCTGGCGTCCTAAAAGCCAGTTACATGTCATAATGATGTTTGACTTATATACATCTCCACCAGAATGGTCAGCATTAAAGAAGACATCAACAACATCGTCTGGCGTTTCCAAATCCTGGAAGTCAGTTAGAAGCATTACCTTATTGCTGTGTGCAATCTTACCCCACTTGTCAAGGATAGCGTTAGAGCCCAAATATCCAGGGATGACAAGCAAAGAATAGTTACGACGAAGGTCGAGACGGTCGAAGTTATGCTTAAGCTCGTTGCTGATATAGTCAATGAAAACAGGATTGTCTAAGTCTGTCAATTGATCCATCTCAGCATTGACAATAGTGATATTCTTAACCTTCTGACTCTCTGTATTGCGATAGAATAAAGCAACTGAACGATAAGAAGTCTCAAGCTCACGTGTACGAGCCAAAACCTTACTAAGATTCTTATTCAGTAAGTCCTCAACATGCAAGGCTCTTTCCTTAGCCTTATCTCTCATCTGTTCAGCTGACTGACCAGATTTTAAGAGATCAATCCAAACTTCAAGACGATTAGCTAAAACCTTACGATCATTCTCCCATTGTGCATCAGAGAGGAAGATGTTTCGGCGTGCCTTACGTGAAGGATTCAGATTAGAAAAGCCGTCAATGATATTCTCTAAGAAAGTAAATCCGCCATACTCTTTCAGTTTGTCAAGCGCACTGGCAGCAGAAGAGGTTCCCTGCTGTGCAATAGTACTCTTACTTATAGAAGGAGCCTGCTGTTCTTTAGCCTTTATTTTATTATTGTCCATTTTCAATTTAGTTTTTATTCTTACTTGGCTTCTGTGTTCTTAATTTCGTCAAGTGAACTCTGTAACAAATCTATTACAGCTTGACGGGTTTCTGGATTAGCCAAAGCTTTCAATAAGGCTTTATTTGATGAAAGCTGACGAGCAATCTTTATATTCTGCTCTTTCTCAACATCAAGTTTACTAAGGAAAGCACTATTCTCTTTTAGCTTTTCTGAGTCAAAATCTCCAAGATTCTTAAAGTGCATTGTCTCTGTAACATCTTCACCGTTATCATCTTGCATCTCAAGTGTGACAGATGGTGAGAAATGTTCGAAGACATCTTCTACTGTTTGTAAACCATAAACCGCTTCAGGGCTTACTGGAGCCTCATCGGTTAACTTTTGTACTAATAACGTTCTGTTGGAAGGGATGTCGGCAATTGACTCATTAGCGTCAACATTTACCTCATTACCTCCGATTCCATAATCATAAATGGCCATATTTATTATCTTTAAGTTTTATCTAATAGTTACAATTATACTCAAATCAGGCACAAAGCTATAAAAATTATACGTAATTCTCGCAAATTAAATGTGAAAAGACATTTATAAGCTAATTTTTATTATATTTTGCTGAGTATTTTTCTCAAAAAGGTTGTCTAAGAAGCACTTTTTATACAAAGTACTTTATAAAGTCCATTACGCCTAAAGAGAAGTTTATAAATAGATTCATCAATATAAAGAAGTAGGCTGGAATGACCAGCCCACCAATTGTCTGCTACTCCAAAATGGGAAACCTATCTTCATAGATGTTGTAAGATAAATGCTAAAAGAGTATTGGTAACATCCTTCAGAGTGCATGAAAGACCTACTTTTGCAAGTGTTCTATAGTAGACTCTGATGTCATGCTTATACTCCTTTATTAAGTCTACCTCACTCCTCACTGTTTTTTCTTGATGGCTCTGCGGTTATAGGGTTTCCTTCTAAGACTGTTCCCTGCAACTAATCATCACTATTACATTTAGAGAAAGTAGTCTTTTCTATTAAATATGTGGACGCTTTTCGCATAGTTTTAAGGAGAAACAGAAGTTGCTCATTAAACAAAAACATAACTAAGTTTGTCAACTATCTATTCTATTATCACCCTCCAACAAAGAAAATATTTTCATTTTAACACTTCGAAAATTCAAGATATATTTGTAAAAATCATTACACTTTTTCAAGTAAAAACCCTATAAATAAAGGCAAAAACACACATAAAAAGTAGATTTATAACTAAAAGAAAATCAGTTAGTTATAAAGTACTTCAAAAAAAGGTGCCTAATTGGACTTCAAAAGGGCGTTAGTTAGACCTCAAAAGGGCATCTTTTGCAAATCAATTAGGCGTCTTTTAGAAGCTAAAAGAGCACGTATAGGTTTTGAATCGAATGAAAATAGTTTACAAGCTCCAATTCATAAGAGAAAAAGCTTCCGCAAGTTCAACATAGAACTGTAATTCCAAGTGTAGGTTTAGCTTAACAAACTATACCAGAAACACCGGAGGGGGTTGGGGCGAGCAGCATGAGTGGAAAATTAACAAGCAATGCTTAAAAATAAAAAAGGGAGACCTCTGTCTCCCAAAGATTAATTAATTTTGCATTGCTATGTACAAACAATTAACCTCGGAACAAAGGTACACAATTTCTGTGCTACTCCAAAATAGAACGAAACAAAAAGATATT
>CAKMOD010000056.1 GCA_927910885.1 uncultured Prevotella sp.
CCTTGTCTTTGTGTGTTAATATGTCCATGAATCAAAATTTCTCGGTTGTTTTTTCCATATTCTTGCTATTTTTTAAGTTATTATTACTTGTGTCTTGTGCCTTACAGCTATTTAAAGTCACTAATATTGTGAAAAAAAGAAATAACAGCTTATTCATTACTATATATTTTTTTTATTAATTAGATTTTTTCATTAACTCTTTCTTTCTAGTAATTTTCTTCTCCTCATTTACCTGATGTAATGTCTTTAAATCTTTATGGATAATATACCATTGGAATTGCCAAGTAGCAACTCTTGGAATAGAAACACTAGTCTTTGGAATATCGGTTTTGTTTTGTACTGTCGATTCTTGTGAAGTAGAACTATTCTTTTTTTGATAATCCATAATATTATCTGTTTTATATTTCTCAAATGTATATTTATTTTTTAAACTAAAAGAATGGTATAGCCCTAAACAATGAAACAATTCATGAACAATAGTTTCTTTATCAAGACCATTTTTTAAGATTATTGCCTCTTTTTTACTTATATCTCGTGCTTGCCCATTTAACGTTTTCTTTTCGACTTCTTCATCAATACAAAATAGTTTATAATAATCAGTATATTGTTTGGTTTTAGGATCATTCCTCAATTCGTTTATAAGATATGTGAAGAGTGTTTGATCGTCAATCTTACTTTCTATTAAATACCCTCCTTTTGTATAGGCTAAAAAAGTCTTTTTACGTAATTGAGTTGTTAGATCTAAATCGCATTCCTTAATATTAGCTTCTATATAACATTGACTAAAATATCTTTCTAACATCTCTTTTCGAGAAGAGTTTTCTGAAGGATATGATATAATATCACCTGCAATACAAGTTTTTACTCTTACTAATACGACATTTAATGCATAGCAATGTTTCTTGTCATTTGCTTTTATAATTAATTTGCCGGATAGTGATTTCTCTTTCTTCTTATCATAAGCATAAAGACGTATCTCCTTATCCTCCGAGAACTCTTGTATACATTTTATGTTTAATGTATCACCTTTTTTATGAAAGCCTTTATCTAGAATGTTTGCAACTTTCTTATCCAAAGTAAAAAGTTTCTCATCATATTCGTATTCAAGTGATACAGCCTTTTCATGAACATCTATATTTAATTCTAAATCTGCAGAGTTTCCGTTCTTCAAAGTCATCACTGGTACTACATAGAGATAGTCTATTGATTTTTTACCTTCATTAGTCCCTGTAGTAAGAGCTGCTGCTTTAGCAGCTTCTGCTTCTTTCTTCTTCCAAGGTATAATATACTGTTGCTTATATTCGGACAAGAATTGATTATACTTGTTAGTTTCCTGTTTGAATTGTTTATTTTCGTAAGTACCGATTATCTTGTCGTAGCGGTTTTCCTCTATATCTCCAGTTCTCCCCGAGTCTGCAAAACGTACCCAGTCAAAGCCAAACTCGCCGCTATAACTTTCTGATGTTCTAAACTGTACACATACCTTTGTTCCTATTTCCTCTTTTACTGTTTCATATTCTTTAGCAGTATTCAGTTCGTGCATGCCTTGTTCTCCACGCATCTCCATCGTACCTTGTGAATTTACCACCGTTTTGTTTGCAGAATGTATAAAAAGTTCCTGCTCACCAACTACATTCGTCTCTGGAGCCTCAATCTTTATTTGCTTCTGAGAGTTGAGCAATGCCTTTCCTGCCTGTGTGTGGAAGAAGTCTGCAACAAGCTGCTGCATGAATGGTGTGTTTACCAATATCTTCTGCATCACATTGGTCAGCAACATATTACGAATGTTCGTTGTTTGAGAGTTTCCAACATTAACTTGTAGGTCGTGACCTACCATTAAGGACATATCATTACCAGCATAGAGCTGTATGTTCTTAGGGGCATTAATCAAGATGTTTCCATTTCCATCCAAATGAATGGAACTACCACCCGCATCTTTTATTGCAAGTGACTTATTATCATCATTCAGGATAACAGAAATACCACTACGCGTCTTAAGACTTTTAATACTATTATTTGAACCGCCACCGTTACCAGTCACTCCATTAAACAGACTACCTAAAATATATGGTCTTGCTGGATCACCATGGCGGAAGCCGAGGAGGACTTGGTCGCCTACCTCTGGGATAAATACAAAACCGCGGTTGCTCTTTACGTCATCGCTGCTACCACCATCTGGTGTCATCACTCGCACCCAACCTGTCTGCATACCATCTGTCTGCCAGTTCATACGCACACGAACACGGCCCTTGCCCTGTGGGTCAGCATTGCTGAGTACGGTTGCCATCTGTGTCTCGGCTAATGGCATACGCACCTTTGGACTTGGCAGTGCCTTTATCGTTGCAGGGATAGCCTTAAAGCGGTTTTTGTAGTAGCTGCCTTGGCTCACCTCGTGTGTTATTTCGGTAATGATGAAGTTACCTAAACTCTCTTTTGATATATTTCCTACACGTTCCAAGAAAGAACTGTAAAGACTTACCACAGAGCCTACACGCAGGGTTGGTACCTGACTCTCTGCTGTGATATAATGTGTCTCAGCTGTCTCAGCTGCCTGCTTACGTCCCATGTAATTAATAAGTTCCGACTCATCGCTGATACGTGGCAGCGCACGCTGTCTTGCAGGCTTTGAGAACAATCCTAATGATGCACGGAAGGCACCTCCCGACAGTTTATCATGTCCAATGGCTTGGTCTGGTGTCATTCTCTCCATCTCACGGTCCGAACCAGAGTGGTAAGAGAACACCTGCTCTGAACGTGCGAGTGTCTGCAAACCAATGTCAAGTGACGATAGCGTCGTGCCATATTCCAATCTAATAGGATCAGCCAATTTCTTTGGTTTTCCGAAGATTAGTTTAGTTCCATCGTAATACATCCACTCTTGATACTGATGAGCAAGACGACGGATAAAGTCGAAGTCGGACTCTTCATATTGACAGATATAGTCTTTGTTCTCTTTG
>CAKMOD010000057.1 GCA_927910885.1 uncultured Prevotella sp.
ACTGACCGAAGGAAGTAATGGAGGGGAGTTCAAAGGATGTACGCTGCGCACATGTGGTGCTAAGGCTCAGCACACATGGTGTTAAGGCTTAACACGAGTAGTGTTGAGGCTTAATCACATTATAATATACTGTTTATAGAAGAGGATATTGGCGTTGGAAAGAGTTTATATTGCCTATAAAAGAAGATTGACCTACAACAAGTGTGAAGATTCACTCACTTTAGTTGTAGGTCAATTACATTTATATAAATAGGTCACATTTTATATAAAGCTAAATACTATAAGCTTTGACGATTTTAGACCCATTTAAACTATGTAAACAAATTAAGTCTGTTAATTACGTATGGTTTTGTTCATATAAATATATTTTATACTTTTCCCCCATTTTGTTTATTGATTTTTAAAAAAACAAACAAGGTTTCGTATTGAATTATTACCTATCTTTGCTGGGAAATGTAGACACTTTAAGTGAAACCTGTTAAGTGAAAGAGGGACACATATAAACCATGAGTTTAATATAATTTGAGAACAATGTTATACTTGGCACATGTAAGCAGAATAACGACTAAAAGCTAATCCTATCTATACCATTTATTAGAACTTGAATTGAAAGATATCCATTCAGACTGCAAAGAGGCAGTCACTTATAATAAACCTAAACATAATAACCTAAAATTTAACAAAGAATGAAGAAGTATCTTTTCAAAGCAGTATTGCCTGTTTCGATGGCAGTTTGTGCCATTACATTTGGTGCTTGCTCACAAGACGAGTTGTTGACACCAGTCAAAGAACAAAGTGAAGAAGGGGTTTTGAATAATCCGAAGGAAATTCGAAACTATCTGAAGACGCTGCCCTTGGCACCAATGATGACACGTGCCAATGGACCAATAAACCCTGATGATGGTGCTCCGATACCTATTGAAGAAGAAAATCCTATTGTAGAAACACAAGGTGTACTCGATGGTATACCTGGTAATTGGGTAAAAACAACACGGCATTACAAAATAAAACAGACATTCGATGAGAATTTCCTCTTCGATCCTACAAGCGATGTTGTGTATCCAGGTTGTGTCCTCAAAGGTGGTACAATAGCTAATGGTACCTACGCAATGATTACTTCACACAAAACTGGCGATGTAACCTTCTCTATTAGCTTATCACCAGCTAATCCAAGAGAGGCACGCGAAACTTCAGCAACAGTTCCTAACATTCGTAAGAGTGAGTATCAAGAAGTATGGAACAAGTGGGCAACAATGGATTGGAAGGAATCTCCAGTAACAACTATACAGAGTGTCGAGAAGATAAACTCCCAAGAAGAACTTGTTACAAAGCTGGGTGTAGCTGTGACTGCACCAGTTGCAAATGGCTCAATTAATCTTGGATTTAACTTCAATAAGAAGAAAAATCACATCTTGGCACGACTCATACAAAAACATTTTACGGTCTCAACCGATGCTCCTAAGAAAGGTACAATCTTTGAGTCAATTGACAAAGATGCCCTTGATGGTTATCAGCCAGTTTACATCTCAAGCATAAACTACGGTCGAATCATCTATCTTTCTATTGAGACTGATGAGAAAGAGCGCAATATTAACGAGGCAATTGAGTTTGCTTTGAACAAAATTAAGGGTGTTGATGTAAACGTATCAGTCGATCAGGCTGTCAACTACCGCAAGATGTTAGCTAAGAGTGATGTACATATCACAGTCCTTGGTGGTGGAAAGACTATCCAGCAAGAGATTCTAAAGGGCGATATTGATTCTTTCCAGCGTTTCCTTGCAGCCAATATTCCAATGGAACAGATGTATCCTATCAGTTTCTCTTTGCGTTATGCTGTTGATAATTCACAGGCACGTGTCGTTACAAGCAACGAGTTTACTGTCACACAACGCGACTTTGTCCCTGTTTTTAAGAAGGTTCGTATGCAGTTACAGGTTCTCGGTTTCTCTGGACAGCATAGTGGTCCGCTACCTAATCTTGACAAAGATGCTAACATCTGGGGAAAGGTTTTAGTCGGTGTCAACGGGCAAGAGCACGAGCTTGTAGGCATAGATAAGTCTAATCCTTTCTGGTTTGATTATCGTGAGAAGGAAGAAACATTACATCCAATAGGCTTTGGTGGTATCGTTAATGTTGAGTTTGATAAAGATAAGAACGAAAGTTTAGAAGATTTTGTCGACCATCAGAAGATATCATTCATCACAGATTTGCACACAGAGAATGGTATCTATAAATATAACTATGGTCGAACACAATTCAATCATACTCTTGGTACTGTCTTCTCAAAGTATAAGAGTGACAACCCTGTTGTCGTATTAGAAAGCAACTATAAGCACATCAAGATTCATACTTACGTAAAGATTCTTGACCTTAAGTTCTTTAACTAATAAATAACAATAGCGATTTTATCGGCGTCACCACTAAGACGTCGATAAAGTTGCAGTACTTTTATTATCCTAAGTCGAATTCAATTCTATCAATATGAAAAGAATATTTGCGCTTTTAGCCTTATTATGCTTGCTGTTTCAGCTATCATTGGCTGGACCTATTGATCAGTCACAGGCATTGAAGATTGCCTCAAGTTTCTTTGGACAAGGCACTACAACAAGTCAACTCAACATGACGTATAAGGCTCCATATAAGACTTCTCATGCTGGAAAGGCTGAGGAAAACTTATATTATATCATCAATCGTGGTAACGATCAAGGATTTGTTGTTATCGCAGCAGACAATCGTGTTTCTCCTATTATCGCATTCGCTGAAAAGGTAGCTTGACAGAGAACGATATTCAAGGAAATCCTTCTATTAAATGGTTATATGACGAGTATTGCAACCAGATAAAATGGGCTATCGAAAACACTCCTGACATTCCATCACCAGAGTTTAGGCAGGTAGCAACCATGCAAGCAAGCAACTATCAGATAGAGATTAGTCCGCTTCTCGAATATGCCTCTGACCGTAGAACGAAGCTTACAACACCTATCAGCTGGGGACAAAGTTGGCCTTTCAATCAGTATGCTCCTAACTATCGTTACAATGGTGAAACCTATGAAACAGTGTCAGGTTGCGTGGCAACAGCCATCTGCACCGTACTACGTTGGCACAAGTGGCCACGTAAGGCACATGGATCAGTGAGCTACTATTGGAAACGTAACTACATGTCATTGAACTTTGATGGGCGAGGTTCTGAGAATGCAGCTTACGATTGGAGTCAGATGCCTGCTGGTATTGACAGATATGGACGCGACAGAACAACTGGACGTAACGTTACATCTGTACAAGCTGATAATGTAGGACGCCTCTTGCGTGACATTGGTTACGCTGTTCAGATGGACTATAACCCTGCTTCCTTTGGCGGTTCTGGTGCTTACGTTTACAATGCTCCTGCTGTTCTTACTCGTAATTTCGGCTATAAAAATACTGTTAGGTTCCTTCAGCGCAGCGACTATTACGAGCAAAGTTGGCTAAAAGAGATACGTGATGAGTTGCGTGATTACGGCCCCGTTATCTATGCAGGATTCTCTGCTGGCGGTGGACATTGCTTTGTACTCGATGGTTTTGCTTCTAATGGCTTCGTACATGTTGACTGGGGCTGGAACTATTCTTCAAATGGTTGGCATAAACTTAATGTGTTGCGCCCTGGACAAGAAGGTATTGGTGGTGGTAGTGGTGGATACAGTTCTAATCAACAGATGCTGCGTTACCTTAAACCTGATCGTAATGATGATCCTGATCCAGACCCTAATCCTAACCCAGAACCAAAGCCAAATCCACAACCCGACATTGAAACAGGTTCGAATTTGTACATTGCAGCTAAGTGCCAGCAGACAAATTTAGTACAATTGTACTCAGTTCCAGTTACAATCACTATTGGTAATAAGAACAGCGAATCTGCTTATTCAGGTCGATTGGCTCTTGCCCTCTATCAAGAAGGGAATGATGCATACTCAACGATTATCTCTACAACGACGGCTTCTATTGGTGCAGCGTCAACGAAGAAGATAACCTTCTACGCCAACCTTGCTAATGTCAAGGCTGGAACTTACAACCTAACAGTAAACTATGCTAAAGGAACAGGCTTCAGGGCTATTGATGCCGTTGCCGGAACAGTTACTATTGGAAAATCTGATCCCGACCCCGAACCTACTCCAAATCCAGTTGTTAAGCAGCCAGAACTCTATGCTGTGCAAAGAGTAATAGAGTATATCAAGAAAGGACAGAACACAAAAATTGTTTCGACACTGGCAAATGAAGGTAATGCAGACTATAATGGTAATCTAAAGCTATATGTATTACCAGCAGAATCAGACAATGTAAAGGCAGCTACACTTATCTCAGAAGGCAATGCTAAAATAGCAAGAGGTGAGCGTGTAACCTTCTCTTTCTATACAAACGATACCTTTAAACAGTTAGAAGTAGGTAAATATAGCCTCATTGCTGGATACGATGTTAATGGTGAAGAGGTGGCTGTAAAGGTAAAAGCTGATTCAAAAGTATGGAAAATAGGTGAGCTAACAATCAATACACCAGACGATAGTGATAATAACTCACAAACTGTTCACGATTTAAAGTTACAGACAATCTATTTCTATCAAAATGGTAGTAATCTCGGTTCTGATAATGCTTATGTGTCAACCACCAATAGCAAGTTTACTGCTCGCGTTTACTTGAAGTCTATCAATGGTTTCGAAGGCCGCGTGAAGTTCTATGTTACAGATGCTCAACTGAGTTCTAAGCCTCTCAATAGCAACATGACAGAGACAAGAACCGTCACACTTAAGCCTAATAATAGTGGATATATTGAAGTATCACTCCCAACAAGATACCTAAAGAAGGGACGATATTACATGAACATTCTCTACAACAATGGAGGTGCAGCATGGCTTTATTATCCAACAGATGTTGTTCCATTCAATGTTTATACTGCCCTTAACCAGCCAGACCCATCTAACTTATTCAGCAACAAACAGAACCTCGGTCCAACCTTTGACTTTGACACTCCACCTACCTATGGCGAACACTTCCAATCAATTGGTAATAAAGTAGATAGCGAAAATATCCCATTAGGCATTGATGAGGTTATTTCTGGTGATACAGAATTATCTGTTCATAATGATTTTGTAACTGATAACGTAACCCTTTCTGTTACAAAAGCAAGCACTATACGTATATACAGCGTTCAAGGAAATCTTATCAGTAAGCATAATGTTAAAGCTGGCGACAACATTATCAGTGTTACCAACCTACCATCAGGAATATATTTCCTAAACATTGGTAAAACAACTTGTAAGATTGTGAAGCGATAATAGGAATCGATTATCATAATTTGACGTATTATTTGAATCCACATTGAGAACGCTCTCAATGTGGATTCTCTATGCCTTATAGACAGCCATCAGGTAATTTCTCTTACTATTCTACGATGTCCTTAATGACAACTATAAGTCTGAATTATCAACTATTGACAATGCCTTCACGCTGCGCACATGTGGTGCTAAGGTTCAGCACACATGGTGTTAAGGCTTAGCACAAGTGGTGTTGAGGCTTAACCACACTATAATATACTGTTTACAGAAGAGGATATTGACATTTGAAAGGGTCTATATTGCCAATAAAAACAATTGACCTACAACTAAGTGCAAAGAATCATGCGCTTAGTTGTAGGTCAATTACTTTTATATAAATAAGCTACGAGCTATTAATTTATGTCTATAACCTTTCTATTTGAATTTACAAAAACAAAGATTAAAATCCTAATAGCCTATACCAAGCCTTATCCTATTTGCCTCCCCTCCTCTTGGAGGGGTCGGGGGAGGCTTTTTCTCATTAGAAATGTATCCTAAAGTCCACACCCATTTGGAATGGGTTACCCCTCTGCGCAAAGGTGTAGCGTGTACCAGTAGCAGCACTCTGAACAGCAAAGGTGTTATATTTTGTATCTGTCAGATTACGCACCCAGAGGTTAACATGCAGCGGACCGAAGTCGGCATCGGCATGAGCCCCTAAGACAGCATAGAAGTTCTGACCGATAGAGTTCTGCTCATCCCAGTAAGTCTTGCCCTGTGCTGAGAGGTTTAATCCTACCGTAACACTACGCAAATGGAAACGATTTGATGGGTTGAGCAAGGCTGCTGGGTCAACATCTATTCGATAATCAGCATTAGCACCCAGTGTATGCTGTGGCACGAAAGGAACACGCTTATCCTTATAATCAGCCACACCTACTCCAGCGATTGAGTCCTTATACTCATCAAACTGAGCACTTGTAAAGCCATAGCTAAGACCGTATGTCAGTTTATTGTCCAGCGCAACACCACGGAGTGTTGCCTCCAAGCCACAAGAATGACTACGACCAGCATTCGTCATCACACGCCCGAAACCATAGTTACCAGCCATCACTGAGAGCTGCTGATTACGAATCTGCATATAATAAGCAGCGAGGTCAAGATGAAGTTGGTTGTTCAAGAGATTAAGATGCGCTCCCACCTCATAGTTCCAGCTCGTTTCTGGCTTATATTCAATCGTCTTTGCAATACGCTCATAGTAAGCCTCATCATGTGCAACATCCACATCAGCACGTGCCTTATTAGCTGCTTGTGAGGTTTCAGCCTGAAGTACATCAGAGAACATCTCGAAGTTGTAACCGCCTGCACGATAGCCCTTTGACCATGTTGCATAAACGTTGCTACCATTCTGAAAACGATAAGTCAAGCCGAGTTTTGGAAGGAACTGCTTAAAGCTATCATGCTCGCTATGCTTCAATACAGAAGTAATAACTGGATTAATATTTATACCCATCACACTCTCCTGCAACGCCAAACGTGCAGAAGTGTCATAATCAATACTTACGCGTGAATAATCATAGCGCAAACCCAAGGTCGCCATCAAGCGATCAGAAAGTTCAACATTGCTCTCATGGTAAACACCTAAGTTGAGGGTTGGCGTACGGAAGACACCCGGAACTGGGTCCATTGTCATATTAATGTTTACACCACCTGCTGCAGCGATAGCCGCAGCAGCACTTGCACGTGCTGTTTTATTGGCAAGTTCTTCTGACATTCCACCTGCAATCATTCTCTGTGCCATACCCTTTGCCATTGCATTGAGCATACCATTATAAGCATAGTCCGTAATCTTCTTAGACAGATAGCTATTCATATCTTGGTCGAAATAAACAGGAGCTGTCGTCTTCAACCACTGATAAGAACCAAAAGCACCGAAGGTCCAATGCCATTTGCTATCATTACGACTCTTGATAGAAAGTTCCTCTGTCACAGTATTCCCCAACTGACGCTGAGTAAGATGCATATAATCCTGCGGACGATAATCAATATCCATGAGCATATAGTCACGAAGGAACTGCCAAGAAGTCATCGAGTTGATATCAAATCCGTTTCCTACATACTTAATACCCAGTCCCGTATTGATGATATTACGACGATAATTTGCCTGACGATTTTGGTTAGGCGATTGTGTACCAGCCTTCATCCCATGAAGCGGTGAAGTGATTGTAGCAGAAGAAAGTTCGTCTTCTGTCACCACCTGACCGTATGGGAAACCATTCTGTCGAGTGTATTGATAATCTGCAATGATGTCAAAGTTCAGTCTATCCGTTGGACGCCAAAGGAAACGTCCCTTACCACCAAACTCATTGATAAGGTCGGCACGTGATCCATCATACTGATTACGGAAGAATCCATTCTGTCCTCCATAGAAGCCAGCTACTGAATAAGCCATCTTATCATTCAGTTTCTCATAATGACTTGCCTCTATCTGACGATGCAGTTTCGTACCAACCGAGAGTTTTACGTCCGTTCCCTGATACTGAAAAGGATTACGACTATAAAGACGAATCAGTCCGCCCTCAGTGTTCATACCATAAAGTGTACCCTGTGGACCATGCAACACATCAATACGATCAACATCGTATGTATGGAAATTAAACGCACTCTTATTCAAGATTGGCATACCATCTACATAAATACCCACAGCTGGCGAGTAGACACGTGAGCCGATTCCACGCATATATATAGAAGATGTGTAACGGCTTCCATACTCAGGCATAGAGAATGAAGGGACAAACACAGAGAGGTTGCGAACATCCTGTACATTGAGTCCACGAATCAAATCACCATTAAAAGAAGTACTGCTCAATGGCTGTTGACGTAGACGAAAGGCTTCCTTTGGTTGATCAACGACAACAACCTCGTCAATATCATAGACGCGAGAAGTGTCGTTGTTTTCGATAATGTTGTTAGCTTGCACTCCCATTGGCAAAGATGACGCCAGTAAAAGAGCAAAACTCAGTTTAGACTTAATCATATAATCTTATTTCTAATGTTTTTGTGTATCGTTAATGATGGCAAAGGTAAAAAGAAAAATCATAATAAACAATCCTAATTTATTAGGAATATAACAAACATTCTGTTGAGAGACAAGCACATAAGGAGAATAAGATAAGAATTAAGAAAGAGCTTGTTCTATCAGCTACCTCACACAAAAATGTCAATATTTTATCATATCTTAAAAATCAATACATAATAAATTAGACTCGAATAGATGCTCTTTAATCCCCTAAAAGCTGCCCTTTTGAGCTCTTAATAACGCCCTTTTGAAGTCCAACTAAGCACCTATTAGATTAGTACTTTGTAACAAATTGAAAACATGACACTTACAAGGACAATAAAAATAGCCGTTTTTACCCTAAAAATAAGGTAAAAACAGCTATTATATTGTAAATAAAATTCCAATCAAACAAGCATCTATTTTAGATATAAAGCTTGTTGGAAATGCTATCTAACAAGTGCTTTTGCTATTCATTTACTGCTCCACACTGTGGACATCTTCCTTTTCTGTGTAGGCGTACACCACAATTACCACAGTAATAAGTCTCGCTGCTCTTACGTAGATAGACTCGGAAAGCATAATAGATATAGGCAATAAGAAGTGGATAACCTATATAATATAAGGTAAGCACTGAGAACACAATGTAATTTACTGCACATACCGCACCTAAACCACTAAGATAAAGCAAGGTTTCGCCCGACTTCAACAATCTTCGCACATCGTCAATCGTGGCAAGACCAATAATGAGCATTGCCCATACAAGTACCAAAAAGATATTGAGTAATAATGGCTGTGAGAAGGGATTGAGCGAAGGATGGAAGTAGAACTCACGCCATGTCTCAGGCGCAAAGAGCTGTATGCTGGCATAGAAAGCTGCAGAAAGTGCGACAATAACAGCTAACAGCGTGGGATAAAACGAACTAATATCATTAAAATGTACGATATGTGCGTTCTTCTTCAATATCTTACGTGCCAAATAACCTACACCCATGATTGAGAAAACAATCAAAAATATGAGTAGGTGAACATTTGAGAAAGTAGAAATAAACTGTGAAATAGGGTCTGCTGGGTCAACCTGTTTCAACAGACGAGACTCGTGAATCCAACCAAAGGCATAATCCTCTGTTGCGATTTGCACCCATACAGAATCCTGCTTATCAATGGGAAGAATACGAATATCAGCCACAACAACTTCCTTTCCTTTCTTTACGGCAAAGGAGTCTGTCGTCATTTCATTGACAGCCTCTTCTGGTTGTTGACGAAGAAGCATCAGCGAATCAGATGTAACAATAAAATTAAATCCTTGCGAATAATGATGTTTTACACGAAAAGACAATGAATCTTCTTTACTTCGTGTACCACTCCACTCTATTTCGTTATTCTCTTTTTGTTTCAAGATTGAGTCACCCCCAGCCTCTAATCGACGAGATATCTGTGCCTCCTGGATGCTATCGGGCAAGCGGAAAGACGAAGGAGTCTTCTTATGGTAACAGCCTGTAAACAAGAAACTAAGCAATAAAAGGAAGAATACTCCCACTATACCACAGCGGTGTACATAGCAACTACCAGACTTCTTTGTTACTGAAGTCTGTGCAAGTTCTTGCTCCTTAACCTTTCCTTTATTCGTAATCATAATGAGAAACGATGGATTATGAATTTCTATTACGTAACGTTACACACATTCATCTGGCAGTTCTTACAATCAAACTCTAAGCGGAAACGACGCTTATCAGGCAGTTCGAGGAAGAGCGGCTCACGCCAAGTTGGTTTCTGGCCACCTCGCTTCACACAATATCCGAGCGAGTAACGAATGCAATGACGGCACTGCATCAACAAGTGAGAAACTACTTCTTTATCTCCCTTGATAGAGAACGACTTACCAGATGGTTCAGAACCATTAGCGACACCTGTAGGATATTGAATCTCAAAAGCAGGTTCGGCTTTGGTCAGTCCCTGCTGTTCATAGAACTTGCGGGCAGCATCATTGGAGATATTGTACAGATAAGGTAACTGCTGATATTGAGAAGGATTTACCATAGAGAACTGTGGTTTAGGCTCTGACAGTTTTCTCTTAGTATTTCGATAAATCGTCATACGCTGCATATTCATTACCCGCTTGTCAAGTTCCTCTATCACCATACGACGAAGTTCTGCAAGCATACTGCTCGGGATGAAGTACTTATCAGCTCCGTCAACTATCTCTACCTCAGCACATTCATATACCGTATTACCCAACTTCGTGAGCTGACGTATGATGTTATCACGCTGGGGTTTTTGGGCAAGTTGGAGACCTCCCCCAGCCCCTCCAAGGGGAGGGGAGAGCCTAACGGGATGTTCGTTGGATATTCGTTGGTGAAAATTATAAGTGGATAAAGAATCTTGTGAACAATCATTAGATTCCGATTCATGAGAGATATGGTTAATCCTATCATCTATCACCTCTGCTTTTGCCCATATTGTCCCACGACTATCCCTCAGGCACTCCCCTCCTTGGAGGGGTTGGGGGAGGTTTCAGAGGAGACTCCAAACCACATCTTAATCGCTATCTTACGTTCAGCGGTCTTACCACTTAACTCTTTGTCAAACGCTTGGTCTTGATTACGATACAAGCCCATACCGGGCTTTAAGCCTCTTGGCATCTTAAAAGGATAGAGGCGATTACCAACTGCACGGTTCACTCGGAATCCTTCAAGACGTGTTGACAGACTTTCTGTATCACGTGAAAGGAAACATAGTCCATCACCATTCGCAAAGTTTGCTGTGCTGGACACATTGAAACTATCACGTCTTATCTCCTTTACCCGACCAACAAACTCGCCCAATGCCTTCGGCGTATCGGGTGAAAAGATATCAGCTTGCCTTCCCTTGAGGAAATAATTAGTATAACCACGATTAAAAGTCTTCTTCAAATCAGGTGTAAACGAATAGCGAACACGTCCCAAAGAAGCACGACGGAACTCACCCGGATGCTTACTGATAATCTCGTCAATACGTTTACTATAAGCCGAAACGACATTCTTCACATAGTTGATATCCTTCAGTCTTCCCTCAATCTTAAAGGCACAAGCCCCTGAACGCATCAGTGTTTCAAGGTTATCTATCTGACTCATATCCTTCAGTGAGAGAAGATGGCGCTGATGTTCGATGGTCTTTCCGTCTGAATCCTTCAAATCAAACGCCAATCGACAGAACTGTGCACACGCACCACGATTGGCAGATCGACCGAAACTATACTGGGAAACATAACATACACCACTATAACTTACGCACAATGCTCCATGCACAAAGGCTTCCAATTCAAGCTCTGGCAAACGCTTATGAATGTCATTTATCTCTTCAGCGGACAATTCACGGGCAAGTACAACACGATCAAAACCCTGCTGGCTTAGCCATTGGGCCTTCTCCCACGTACGTGTATCACATTGTGTGCTGGCGTGGAGAGCTATCGTGTCAGGAACTATCTCCCTCACCTTACTCATCAAACCCATATCCTGCAGGAGGAAGGCATCAACGCCGACGTCCACCAATTCACGTACCAAAGCAAGCGTCTTTTCAAACTCATCATTATAGATAATCGTATTGATGGTCACGTGAACCGAAGCACCATAGCGGTGAGCATACTCGCATAGCTTACCGATATCCTCCACACTATTGCCTGCAGACTGACGTGCTCCAAATCGGGAAGCACCGATATATACGGCATCAGCTCCGTGTTCAATAGCAGCTATACCACATTCCAAGTTCTTGGCTGGGGCAAGGAGTTCGATTGTCTTGAGTGATGGGTGTTGGGTGTTGGGTGTTGATGATTGCATATTGTTGGGTGATGGTATTGGGTGATGATGAAGTGTTTATAGGATAGTGAGTGATGAGTGTTAATTGTTGGATGATGATGATTACATTTTGTTTGAGTGATAGATGCTAAGCAAAATAACCATTCATCACCACCTATCATTCACTATCTAACACCCAACTCACCCAATTCATAAACAGTAGGTTAGCGTGTGAACGCCAAGTGACAAGCGGACCCTTGGCTGGATCATCCTCACGGTAATAATACTTCGGGATCTCAATGTCGTCACGCTTACCAAGGTCACGGTGATACTCCGTGTCGAGTGTGTCGGGGGCATACTCCAGATGGCCTGTAATAAAGAACTCACGTCTACTGCGTGACCTTACAATAGCTACCCCGCTCTCCTCTGATTCAGCAATGATTTCGAGGTCGTCAACCCGCTCAATGTCCTCACGTCTAATCTCCGTATGACGGCTCTGAGGCATACGGAAGACGTCATCAAAGCCACGGAACAGAGGTAATTCGGGCTTTAGAGGAATCGTAGGGAAGATACCAAACATCTTCTTAGACAAAGAATGTTTTGGAATATCATAGAAATGATAGAGTCCTGCCTGTGCCGCCCAACAGATGTAAAGCGTTGAACGCACATTATTACGTGCCCAATTGAATATCTCCTGTAGTTCTGTCCAATAGTCCACCTCCTCGAAAGGCATTCCCTCGACAGGGGCACCAGTGACTATCAAGCCATCAATCTTCTCCCTGCTGAGTTCCTCAAGCGTATAATAGAAACGGTCCATGTGTTCTGCAGGAGTATGCTTAGAAGCATGACTTTTGAGCTTCATAAAGCTGATATCCAACAATAGCGGACTATTGGAAAGAAGGCGTATGAAATCGGTCTCAGTCGTAACCTTGAACGGCATAAGATTGAGTATGACAATACGGAGCGGACGCTTATCGTCCTCTTTGACAAGCATTTCTTCGATGTTGATATTCTCACGCTTCAGTATATCAATAGCGGGAAGCCCGTCGGGCAATCTTAATGGCATATCCTGTTTCCTTTATCTTTTACGGGGTCATACAAGCATACGACCCTTCTTTTCTCTGCTTTAAAACTAAGATACAAAGATAGTAAATTATAACAGATTCCACAAGTCTTACCTATATAAAAGTATGAATAGAAATAGGATAAGGCGCACACATTTCCTAATCAATACAATGATCCTATATCAAAACAAACACAAAGGACCCACTCTAAACATTCCTATCAGCATTAAACCTGACAGAAATGCTTAGCCGTGAGCCTTTGTTTTTATAGGTTTATCGGTATGGGAAATATCAAACGATAAGTGTAATGATTAGCAGACTATCAAGCCATCAACACCTAACATTCATCACCCAACACCCATCACTTACCAAAGTTTCAGACGCTCATTCTCTGGGATGAAGAGCTTATCACCCTCCTTCACGCCGAATGCCTTATACCACGCATTGATATGAGGCAGAGCACCATTCACGCGCCACTCGCCAAGAGAGTGAGGGTCACTCTTCACACGACTACGAATCTCGGCCTCCGTGATATTGTTTGCCCATACACCTGCATAAGCGATGAAGAAACGCTGTTCTGGTGTAAAGCCCATAATAACCTTACCCTTCTTAGCCTCTGGTGTCTTCTCGAAAGCATTGAAAGCCACTTCAAGACCACCATGGTCAGCAAGGTTCTCACCTAATGTGAGCTTACCGTTTGCATAGAGGTCAGGCAATACCTTAATAGCACTGAAGAAGTCAGCATACTTACTGGTACGGGCCTCGAAGTTCTTGCCGTCCTCTTCTGTCCACCAGTCAGTCATATTACCATCCTTGTCATAATGGCGTCCCTGGTCATCGAATCCGTGAGTCATCTCATGCCCGATAACCACACCGATGGCACCATAGTTAAAGGCATCATCAGCCTTAGGGTCGAAGAATGGATACTGAAGGATACCTGCAGGGAAGCAGATCTCATTCGTCGTAGGATTATAATAAGCATTCACCGTCTGAGGAGTCATCAGCCACTTGTCTTTGTCTACAGGCTGGCCAGCCTTCTCCTTGATGGCATCCTCTGCCCAGAACTTCTGACAGGTCAGCACGTTCTCATAATATGACTTTGAAGGGTCAATGGTAAGCTGGCTCAGGTCCTTCCACTTATTAGGATAGCCCACCTTCACATAGAAGGTAGAGAGTTTCTCAAGTGCAGCCTTCTTAGTAGCCTCACTCATCCAGTCCTGTGCCTTGATGCGCTCAGCAAGGCTCACCTCAAGGTTCTTGATGAGGTCTTCCATACGCTTCTTGCTTGTGGCAGGGAAGTAACGCTCACAATAGATTCGTCCGAGTGCCTCACCCATCTGCTTCTCCACCTGCTGTGTAGCACGCTTCCAACGAGGATAGTCCTCCTTTGTGCCACGCATCGTCTTACTGAAGAAGTTGAAGTATTCCGCACGCACATCATCGCTCAGATAGTTAGCTGATGCAAGAATTGCGCTCCACTCCATACGTGCACGGAGTTCCTCAGCAGTCTCAGTAGATGTCAGTTTGTCAACACCAGCAAGGAAGGCTGGCTGACATACGACCATTGTCTGAATATACTCGCTCTTGACACCTTCAGCGTTTGCCAACTGCTCAAGTGGGATATTAGGATACTTCTCCTTGAACTCGCTGAGCGTCATCTTATTATAGTTAGCCTCCACATCACGCAGTTCCGTACGGCTCTTTGATATCAGTGCCAGCATCGTCTCATAACGCATAACGGCATCACGCTTAGCCTCAGCCTGAGCATCAGAGAATCCGTAGAGACGGAACATATTAGCAATGAACTGACGGAAGGCGTTACGGATGTCAGTCGTAGCCTTATCATTATCAAGATAGTACTCCTTCTGTCCGAGGCTCAGTCCGTCCTGATAGATAAGGAGGATATTCATCTTCGCATTCTTCTCATCAGCCTCAAAG
The DNA here is from genome assembly GCA_927910885.1 of uncultured Prevotella sp. GTDB lineage: Bacteria > Bacteroidota > Bacteroidia > Bacteroidales > Bacteroidaceae > Prevotella. Next base: position 15,119 of record CAKMOD010000057.1, read on the forward strand.
GAATAACCCATTGGCACACCATATCCGAAGCTTGCATACTTCAGCTGAAGGGCGCGGAGGTCAGACAGACTCTTTGCATTCTCCGTCTCGTTGAGCAGAGGCTTAACAGGGCTCACACCCTCCTTGTTACGGCGTACGGAGTCCATAGCAAGCTTATAGAAGTCGCCTAACTTCTTCTCTATAGCACTCTGCTTGCCCTGCTTCTTGAGCAGGTCAGTGAGGATGGTATTGACACGCTTGTTATTGTTCTCCTGTAACTGGTCGAACGAGCCGAAGCGTGAGAAGGCACCTGGGAGTGGATTGAGTTTCTGCCATCCACCTGTGGCAAACGTGAAGAAGTCGTCAGCCGGACGCACCGACTTGTCGAGATTCTCTGCCTTGATACCTGCTTGACCCTGTGCCATAGCGGTAAAGGGAGCAGATGCAAGGAGCATCATTGGTAAAAGTTGTTTAATACGCATAGTAAAAAATATTTGGTTTAATTCATAATTCAAAGTTCATAATTCATAATTCAAAATTCAAAATTCATAATTATGATTACCGATGTAGGCAATGTCCAATGTTCAAAGCAAATGTTCAATGTCCAATGTTTAAAGTTCAAAGCTCAATGTTCAATGTTCAATGTTCAAAGTCTCCAACTCTTCCGACAGAATGAGCCATCGTTCGTTTTCCTCATCGAGTTCACGCTGAAGGTTGGTATATTCCGTCACGAGTTCCATATTCGAGGCATTCTCGGGAGCCATCAGGAGTTCATCGAGTTCGCTCTTACGTGCCTCGAGTTTCGCTATCTTAGCCTCCGACTCTTCCACAACACGCTGAGCCTTACGAATCTTCTTCTGAATCTCCTTGCGTTCAGCGTAAGATAAAGCCTCCCCCGACCCCTCCGAAGGGAGGGGAGTTGCACTTTTGCTATTATTTGATGAAGACTTACCATTATCTCCACTATTCAGCGAGAGGTTCTCTGCACTCTCCCCCCTTCGGGGGAGTTGGAGGGGGCTGCTGGGGCTCCTCAACCAGTCATAGATACCACCCAAATGCTCTCTGACCTTACCACCACCGAACTCATACACCTTGCTCACTAATCCGTCGAGGAACTCACGGTCGTGACTCACGATGATTGCCGTACCGTCAAAGGCTTTGATAGCCTCCTTCAACACTTCTTTTGAAGCGATATCGAGGTGGTTCGTAGGCTCATCGAGGATAAGAAGGTTTACTGGCTCAAGCAATAGCTTAATCATCGCTAAGCGTGAACGCTCACCTCCCGAAAGTACTTTGACATACTTCTCCGACGTCTCTCCACCAAACATAAAGGCACCGAGCAGGTCGTTTATCCTCAGACGCATATCGCCCGTGGCAACTCTATCAATGGTTTCATATATCGTGAGGTTCTCATCTAAGAGCTGTGCCTGGTTCTGTGCAAAATAACCTATCTGTACGTTATGACCTATCTTCAGCATACCGTCAAAAGGTATCTCACCCATTATACACTTCACGAAGGTAGACTTTCCTTCACCGTTCTTACCGACAAAAGCCACTTTCTCACCTCGTTTGATAATCAGGTCTACACCCTCAAACACCGTCTGTCCCGGTCCGTCACTATGCAATCTGCTTGGATAAGTCTTCCCCAATCCCTCTGCAATAACAGGATAATCCCCACTTCGCAGGCACGGAGGGAACTTCAAACGCATAGCCGAATTGTCAACCTCATCCACCTCTATTGGCACAATCTTCTCCAACTGGCGAATACGTTGCTGTACTTGTACGGCCTTTGTGGCTTGATAGCGGAAACGCTCAATGAACGCCCTTGTTTCTGCAATTTCCTTCTGCTGGTTCTCATACGCACGGAGCTGTTGTTCACGACGCTCTTTCCTGAGGACGAGATACTCGTCATACTTTACACGATAATCCTCCACGTGTCCACAAGTAATCTCCAGCGTACGGTTCGTTACATTGTTGACGAACGCACGGTCGTGACTCACAAGGACAACGGCCTTAGCACTCTGAGAGAGGAATTGCTCAAGCCATTGAATAGACTCAATGTCAAGGTGGTTCGTCGGCTCATCTAACAAGAGTACATCAGGACGACGGAGAAGAATCTTCGCCAACTCAATACGCATACGCCATCCACCAGAGAACTCACGTGTAGGGCGATCAAAATCCTCACGTGTAAAACCGAGACCCGTCAGCGTGCGCTCAATTTCAGCCTCATAGTTCTCGCCTCCCATCATCATATACCGGTCGTGCTCAGTCGTAAAGCGTTCCACTAACTCTGCGTATCCCTCACTCTCATAGTCGGTACGCTCAGCCATTTCCTGCTCCATTTTCTTGAGCTTCTCCTCAATCTTTGTCTTGTCAGCGAAGGCCTTACGCGTCTCCTCCTTCACGGTCGTATCGTCAGAAAGCTTCATCACCTGCGGAAGATAGCCCACAGTCGTATCATTCGGTATGGAGACAACGCCCCCCGTAGGTCTCTGCAATCCACAGAGAATCTTCAGCATCGTCGACTTTCCAGCTCCGTTCTTACCCACTAAGGCAATCCTATCTCGCTCATTGATGACAAATGAAACATCCTTAAACAATGGCTTCACGCCAAATTCCACCGTCAGTCCGTCTATTGATATCATTATATTTTTCTTTTCCTAAATGTTCTTTGCAAAGATAATATTTTATTTTTGAATAAGAAAGTTCCTAAACAGCCTTATATCAAAGAATCAAGAACTATTAAAAAACTTCCCACAAAGACTATCGTTGGCTTAGTTAAAGCTAAACTTTCTTTGCATTATATGTGATGTACAAAGTTAGTAAAAATAAGCCAAAGAAGCAATTGATGTAGAGAATTTATCAGCAATATTCTTTTTCAAAGAAACCATTATCCCAAAAATATTTTCATGTTAACACTTTAAAAATGTGTAGACAAGTTTTTGAAAAATCATAACATAATTTCAAGTAAAACATCTACAAATAAAGACAAAAATATGTGTGAAAAGCAAGTTTGCAACCAACAGTAAATCAACCTGTTATAAAGCCATACAAGAAAAGGTGCTTAATTGAACTTCAAAAGGGCGTTAGTTAGGTCTCAAAAGAGCATCTTTTCAAAGCCAAGTAGGCGTATATTTGAAGCCAAAAGAGTATGTGTTGACTTTGAATAGATTAAAAATAATTTACAAACACCACCCATCACCTATCACCCAACACCCAACAATAATCACCCATTAATTTCATAATCTCAGTTTTTTTTATGTAAGTTTGCGGTAAAAACAGGTGATGGGTGGCAGGTGATAGGTGTTGATGATTACTATAATCTACACACCATCTACACCCAACACCCAACACCCAACAATATTATGAACATGAAACAGAACCTCAAAAATGTCGTGCTTGCCGCAGGACTTGCCTGCACAGCACTCACGGGTCAGGCACAGAACGCAAGACCTAAGACCACACAGACGGTCACGAATTCGCTTATGAGACAGAGTACATTACCCTTCAACGCTCCTGACTTCAGCCGTATCAAGAGTGAGGACTATCTGCCTGCTATCAAACAGGCTATCGCTCAGCAGAGGGCGGAGATAAAGAAGATTACCGATAACAAGCAGAAGCCTACCTTCGTAAATACTATCTTGGCATACGAACGAAGCGGAAAGAACTTGGAACGTATCTCAAATATCTTCTATGCGCTCGCCTCGGCTGATAAGACTCCTGAGATTGAGAAGCACAGGGAAGTATCGTTCCACTGATGACGGAGTTTGAGAATGAGGTTAAGTTTAATCAGAAGTTCTTCCAGCGCATCAAGTATGTCTACGACCACGAATACAAGACGCTCAAGGGCGAGGATAAAAAGCTGTTAGAGGTGGTTTATAAGGACTTCACCCACGCTGGTGCTCTCCTTCCAAAGGAGAAGATGGCTCGTATGCAGGAGATTAACAAGGAATTGGCAAAGCTTCAGCAGGACTTCGGCAATATGCTTCCTAAGGCCGCTAACGAGGCAACAGTATGGGTCAGTGATGTAAAGGAATTGGCGGGTCTTAGTGATACCGATATCGCTCAGTGCAAGAAGGATGCTGAGAGTCGTGGTGGTAAGGCGCCTTATTGTATCGTAATTACAAATACTACTCAACAACCTATCCTCGCAAGTCTTGAGAATCGTGCACTTCGTGAGAAGGTCTTCAACGCTTCTATTCATCGTACAGATGGCACGGGTGCTTATAACACCTTCCCTATCATCGTGAAGACGGCTCGCCTGCGTGCGGAGAAGGCTCAGCTGATGGGTTATAAGAACTATGCTTCTTACTCGCTATCAAAGACAATGGCGAAGAATACGGATAACGTCTATGCCTTCTTGCGTCAGATGATTGAGGCTTATAAACCTAAGTCGGAGGCTCAGACAAAGGCGATTGAGGAGTATGCTCAGAAGACAGAGGGTGCTGACTTCCGTCTCCAGCCTTACGACCGCTTCTATTATTCGGCTAAGATGAAGAAGGATCAGTATAGTTTCTCTGACGATGATGTGAAGCCTTACTTCAACCTTGACTCTGTGCTTGTAAATGGTATCTTCTATGCGGCTCATCGTGTCTATGGACTCAGCTTCCGCGAGCGTAAGGATATTCCTACTTATCACAAGGATATGAAGGTGTTTGACGTGATAGATGCTGACGGTAAGCAGTTGGCGCTCTTCTATTGCGATTACTTCCGTCGTCCAACAAAGCGTGGTGGTGCTTGGATGAGTGCCTTCCTCAAACAGAGTGGTGACCGTCAGCAGAAACCTCTGATTTTCAACGTTTGTAACTATGCTAAGGCTCCAGAAGGTCAACCAACACTCCTTACTTGGGATGAGACACAGACGATGTTCCACGAGTTTGGACACGCCCTGCACGGTATGCTTTCTAACTGTAAGTATAACACGTTGAGTGGTACTGCCGTATCACGTGACTTCGTGGAGATGCCTTCACAGTTTAATGAGTCGTTCGCAAGCATTCCAGAGGTGTTCAATAACTATGCGCGCCATTACAAGACCAACGAGCCGATGCCTGATGCCCTGCGTGAGAAGATGCTCGGTTCGCTCAACTTCCTTTCAGCTTATTCCTTGGGCGAGAACCTTTCAGCTACAAGCGTAGACTTGGCTTGGCATTGCCTCTCACCATCTGAGGTTCCAACAGCTGAAGAGGCACCAGCCTTCGAGAAGAAGGTGTTGGCGGATATGGGTCTGTTGAACAATCAGATTCCTCCGCGTTACTCTACTTCTTACTTCAACCATATTTGGGGTGGTGGATATGCAGCTGGTTATTACAGCTATCTGTGGAGTGAGGTATTAGCCGCAAACATTGCTGATTACTTCGAGGCTTACGGTGCACTGACACGTAAGGTGGGTGATGACTTCCGCCAGAAGATTCTCTCACGTGGTAATACACGCGACCTGATGCAGATTTTCTCTGACTTCACTGGCCTCAAAGCACCTGATACAAAGGGATTGCTGAAGGCGAGGGGGATGTAAAAAGCCTCAACCAGCTGAACCAACCAACTGGCCCCTCCCCCTTACCCCTCCCCCGAAGGGAGGGGAGTGATACCGTCACTTGCCTGAAAGTAAACAGTAATTTACAGATAATACTTCTCCAATTAATAGCAAACCACAATGAGCAGAACATAC
>CAKMOD010000058.1 GCA_927910885.1 uncultured Prevotella sp.
AGCCAAGAGGAAGTAAACCTCAGAAGCACGCATCCAATAAGTAGGAGTTGTACTTGTGATAGCTGGACGAGAAGAATCCTTGAAAGCATCGTTAGAGCTTACGTCATGACCTGTTGGTACACCAGAATACTTTCCGTATGTGCCCACAGTCACAGCCTGAGAAACAGTACTTGTATTGAAGTACTTTGGCAAACGTGGGTCTTGATAACCGCCTAAGTAAGCCAACATAGAAGAACCCATACGACACTCGTTGTACTGATTGATAAGAACATCGAGGTTGTTCTTGAACTCCAAGCTTGCACCTCTCTCCATCTTAGCCTCATCATCCTTGGTTTTCATCACACCATAAGAATGGTTGACAGCCTGTAAAGCGTACTGCTTTGAGAGCGCTGCATCAGCATAATAAACACGCATCGCAAGGCGCAACATCAAAGAGTTAGCATAGACAACCCACTTGTGAACGTCGCCTGCATAGATAGCATCAGCATTTGGCAAGAGTTTGCTGTTACCATTATCAGCATACTTTGTCAACACCTCAATAGCATCTGAGAGCTCCTTGAACATTGATTTATACACTTCTTCCTGGCTATCGTATGGCACAGTGATAAGTCCTTTACCTGCCTCCTTATAAGGGATAGGTCCGAACATATCGGTAGCCTTATGCCAAGCAGAAATCTTCAGAATCTGAGCTAAGGCGAAAACCTCTGGGAACTGAGTCTCTGTCTTACCCTTTAAGTCTTGCCACAAAGGTACAACCGTTGAGTAAGACTCGGTGTAAGACGATGCTACCCAACCATCCTTGAGGAAATAGTTGAGGTTATTAGGACCGCCCCAGTTATTGTTCTGACCGAAATAACCACTCCAACAATCTGCTGCAAGGTTATAAGCTGTTTGATATCTATTAGCAACACTGGTACCATCTGCCTGTGTTCCTACTGGGAAGACGCATTTCTGCATGGCAGTTATAGGACCACCAATAGAAATACCATCCATCAATCCCTCCTCTGGGAGGAGTTCAAACTCGTTAGTGTTTACCTTTTGGAAGTCACAAGCCGTAAACAAGGACAGCGCAAGGACACCTACGATATATTTATATGCTTTTGTCTTCATGTTCAATTAGAATTTGAATTTAACACTGAAACCATAACTCTTCAGACTTGGCTGCATGAAATAGTCATTGCCCTGTCCGTATGTACCTGTTGAAGCAGTAAGCTCTGGATCGAAAGGTGCTTTACAATAAATCATCCATGGATTTGTAGCCACAAATGAAAGTGTCAAATCTTTAATGACATTATTAAACAGCTTTGAATTAAACTTATAGCTCAAAGTAAGTTCTTGCAAACGAACGTTTGTTGCACTATAGGTATAGTAACCTGCGAGGTCGTTCTCACCTGTAGCAACAAGTGTATAATACTTCTTTGCATCATACAAGCCCTGATTTGGAATCATCACGCCACCAGCATCTCTTGCAGCTGCTGATGCCTTAGACACACCAAAACGGTCTAACAATGCTTGTGTTGAAGAAGTAACAATACCGCCAACACGTGCATTAATCAAGAAACTAAGTCCGAAGTTCTTGTAGGTGAAGTTGTTGTTCCAACCCATTGTGAAGTCTGGGGTAGTCTTACCTAAGTAGATAGGCTCAACAGTCTCTAAGTTCATACCGCCTGATGGACTAACATTTACAAAGCCTTGATTGTCCTTTGCCAATACCTTTCTTGCATAAATATCATTGATAGAACCGCCTACCTTAAGCAGAACGCGACCATTATCCTTTGATACTTCAGGGATATTGATTGGCTTTGGACTCAATGGGTGATAGTAGTCCTTCACCATCTCCTTAATCTCATTGACATTCTTTGAGTAAACCAATGATGAGTTCCATTGCAAACCACCGAAGTTATCGCTATAACCTAATGCCATCTCGACACCACGGTTCTCTACATTACCTGCCTGCAAGTAAACAGCCTTGTAACCAGAGCTCTCTGGCAACTCACCGATAAATGTCTGATTGTAAGTATTAGACTTATACCAAGTGAAGTCGAATGATAACTTCTTCCAGAAACGAGCAGTCAAACCGAACTCGTATGACTTTGTACGCTCTGCCTTATAATCAGTAAATGGATAGATATCAGTAGACTTCAAGCTACCACCCACGATTGGAGTTGTAATAGTACCTGGTGTCATACCTGAACGTGAAACAGGTGAACCTACCTCAGTGTAAGAACCACGAACCTTCAAATAAGAAATGAATGAAGGGAGTTTTGTCATCTCTGAGATAACACCAGACAAACCAACTGATGGATAGAAGAATGATTCCTCAGATGAGTTTACAAGGCGTGAGTTCCAGTCGTTACGACCTGTCAAAGTAAGATAAACCATGCTTCTCCAACCCAATTCGGCACTTGCAAAAGCTGCAACATTACGTACCTTTGAGTCACCACCAGCCTCACGGATCTTGCTATCAGTTGGATTTATGTTATTCAAAGAGAACTTATTTGGTACTAATACTAAGTTACCACCATAACCACGGGTGAGAGATGCATAGTCAGAATAGCTATAACCAACGTTGGCAGCAAGACTGAACTTACCGAAGGTCTTATTGATATTGGCAATAGCGTCAATATAAGTCTGATGATCCTTATAATCATAGTAGTCATAAGCACCATTCTCCTTTGCGAAATAGTTGAACGAAGAAGCATAAATCTTACGCTCGCTTGTAATAAACGTCTTGTCAAGACGAATACGACCTGCTACACTCAACCAATCAAAGATATTATAGGTAAGACCAGCATTGAACATAAAGCGATCCTTATCATCTGGTGCTAAGTTACGATAAGCTGTCCAATAAGGGTTCTGATTAGCAAAACGGCTATCGCTGATTGGCCAATACTGAGTTGGGAAGTTTCTCACGTTATCGTAACGCTCAAAGGTCTTGATCCCCTCAAATGACTCACCACGTGGGAAGAGATAAGCTGCGACGATTGGGTTCCAGTACTCACCCTGTGACACCATGTTATTGTCCTTCTGCTTGATATAAGATGCACCAAGGTCGAGTTGTACCTTATTCTTAAACATACGGGTGGTGTTACGGATTGTGAAGTTGTAACGGTCGTAAGTATTATTTGGTACGATACCACGTGAATTTGTTGTTGCTACAGAGGCAAAAGTCTGGTTGAACTCATTACCCATGTTCAATGTCAAAGCATTGATGAAGTTCGTACCAGTGCGGAAAAAGTCCTTCTTTGGATCGTATGAACTTGGTGTTGCAAGTTTCTCACCCCAACTTTCGTAAGAACCAAGCTTATTGCCATACGTGTTCTGGAACTCTGGCATCAACAATGGTGAGCTAAAGTCTGCAGAACTTGAGAACGAAATGTCTACACGTCCTTCCTTACCTTTCTTTGTGGTGATGAGGATAGCACCATTAGCAGCATTACTACCATAGAGAGCTGCTGCAGATGGACCAGCTAAGACGCTGATGCTCTCGATATCCTCCGGATTAAGGTCGGCAATACCTTCACTACTTACACGACCTTCACCCATGATACCGCTATCACGTCCGCCGCTGAAGTTGAAGATTGGAATACCATCGATAACATACAACACGTTGTTATCACCTTCGATAGACTTGGCACCACGCATGATTACACGTGTAGCACCTCCGACACCACTGGCACTCTTAGAGATGTTAACACCAGCTACTTTTCCGTTTAATGAGTTCACAAAGTTAGCATCTTTGTTACGTGTCAACTCATTTGAGCCTACTGACTGTACATTGTAACTCAAGGCTTTCTCTGCACGCTTGATACCCAAGGCTGTCACAACAACCTCGTTCATAGTGTTTGCTACTTCTTTAAGGGTAACATCAATCGTAGTCTTATCACCAACAAGGATTGTCTGAGCAGTATAGCCAACGTAAGAGATGACCAACTTTGCCTTTGACGTGGTGTTGATAGTGAAGTTTCCGTCAATGTCAGTTACAGTACCATCTTTAGTACCTTCCACCATAATAGTGGCACCAATCAGCGGCTCACCAGCTGGATCAACCACACGTCCAGTTACCTTGTGATTACCGTTTTGTTGCACGGCCTGAGGCATAGAAGCATCAGGTGAGCCTACGGGATTTCCTACTGCATAAGCACTCGTTGGGGCCAATGCAATAGAAAGGGCAAAAGCGACTGAGAAATACAGATGCTTCTGCTTTGATTCATGAATAATTCTCATTAGGTTCAGGGTTTAAATATTTATATTTTAGGTTCCTAATTGTTGTTTTTTATTGACAGCTGCATAAACAACTGCCGTACGCCATTATCACCTTAATAATATAAGGTAATGATAGATAGATTATTATTTTATTTACACAAGTTGTTTAACGTATAAACGTCAAGATTATTAATGAATAATAGGTTAGGTCAATGAACTCATAAATTCGGTGCAAAAGTATAAAATAAATCTGTAAACGACTTACTTTTTGTAAAAAAAGTGAATAATGTGTTTGTGATTGCAAAAAGAACAGGGATATGCGCTTACCCGCATATCCCTGTTCTTTTGGTAGTAATGTGTAAACACGAAGATTCCGTTTATACGCTTATCCGTTCTTTACATCAACTATCTTTGTTGGAGCCTGCTCTTTATTGCGACGATTGACAACAGTAACTACACTCTGTGCAAGACTGAGGAATGACTGACCTGTAATAGTATCAACCTGTGATGCTGCAGGTGTTCCATTATCACCATTCTCACAAATGCTCTGTACGATTGGGATCTGAGCAAGTAGCGGACATCCAAGTTCTTGCGCTAAGTTCTTGCAACCATCTTTTCCAAAGATATAATATTTGTTCTCTGGAAGCTCAGCTGGTGTGAACCATGCCATATTTTCAACCAATCCGAGAATTGGAATATTCACCTTGTCGTTGCGATACATATCAATACCCTTACGTGCATCTGCCAACGCTACATTCTGAGGAGTTGACACAATCACTGCACCCGTAATAGCAAGTGTCTGCATGAGTGTCAGATGAATATCACTGGTACCCGGTGGCGTATCAAGTATAAAATAATCGAGTTCTCCCCAATCTGCATCAGCAATAAGCTGCTTAAGAGCTGAGGTCGCCATACTTCCACGCCAAAGGGTTGCTGTGTCTGGATTGACAAAGAAACCGATAGAAAGCAACTTCACACCATACTTCTCTACTGGCTCGATAAGCTGGCGTCCATCCTTTTCTACTCCGTATGGACGAGCATCTTCTACACCGAACATCTTTGGCATACTTGGACCAAAGATATCAGTATCAAGCAAACCTACCTTATAGCCAAGGCGCGCCAAGGCAATAGCGAGGTTAGCAGAGACGGTGCTCTTTCCTACTCCACCCTTGCCCGAACTAACAGCAATGATATTCTTCACCTGAGGCAACAACTTACCCACCTCTGGGCGTGGCGCATTCTTGAATTCTGTTGTAATAGTTACTTCAACTTCCTTGCCAACTGAATAGTGAATCTGAGCCTCAGCAGCCTTAATAGTAGACTTAAGGAAAGGATCGGTCTCGCGTGGGAAAATAAGCGTGAAACTTACTTTATTACCATTGATACTTGGTGTATCAGCGAGCATTTCACTTTCGATGATATTCTTTTTTGTTCCTGGATAAATTACTTTCTCCAGCGCGTCTGTAATGAGTTTCGGATATAATGTCATTGTTTTATTATTTTATAATCTTTGGAGAATGAAGCTATCTCACTGCTATAAAAGCTTATATTCTTTATTATTAGAATTTCACTTACTTCTTTAAGTTAACAAAAAGAATGCCACAAAATAATCGGACACATTAGTTACCGTTATTTTGCGACTGCTCCCATTCTTCCCACTCTTTGGCAACTGCTTTCCAGTCGGTCATCTCTCCCGTTTCAATGGCTTGCTGTTCACGTGCAGCCTCATCGCGAGCCTTATCTCGAGCACGCTTTGCCTTCATGTCGGCAATAGTGGCATCATCGAGAATCTGAATAGCTCCACGACGAATAGCATCCTGCAATTCTTCCTCGCCGAAAGCCTTTCCTTGCTCATTGAAGTCAGAGATATTAAACTCATAGATAGTACGAAGATCATGACGAACCAATTTCTGTTTTGCCCGATTACCCGCATTCTTCAGTCTGAGTAGCTTTGCTATTTCTTTTATCTCGTCTTGTGCGAACTTATTTCTTCCCATGTTATGATTCTTATTCAGATGCCATTTATGGCTTTCTTGTCTGCGAAGATAGCAATAAAATCCCAATACTGCAAGTTTTTCTTAAGGAATACATTGCGCAATGCATGATAAATTATCTAATAAAAACAAACGTTAGGTAGCCTGACAATACGTATTATCACATCAAAAAGTGGCTATAAAAAGATGCGCTTCTGAGTAAACTTTTAATAATGAATAAAAAAACTCTAACACTCATGCATAATTGAACAAAATATGAGAACACCTAAGACAATTAAACTACTAAGGACTTTTTAACCATATTTCTCACGTAACAAATAACAACAAGACAAACGTTAAAACACTGAATATAAAAGAGATTGCGCAATCTTTTCACTATCATGATAATCTTAATTTTATTATTATAACCAATCAAAAAATAACCAATAAAGGTTAATAGTGTTTCTAATAGTGAAAAATATTTCTCGAAAAATTTGGTTATTAACAAAAAAACGTGTATCTTTGCACCAAGTTTTTTTAGTGGTTAATTTAGTTTTAGTATTTAAACCTTGGGTGATGTGAATCAGTCAAGGTCTTTTTTATATATACTGGAACTCTGACACAAAGGTTTCTTTGTGCGTGAAATTAATTCATAACAGATAATTCACAGTTCCAACAAATCATTTTTTATATTAATAATGTACGATATGAGATATGTTAATGACCGCATACGCAGACAAGACCGTCTGATGGAGGAGCAGCGAGCTATAGAATTGCTGCGTGAAGGCGAATACGGAGTTTTGAGTATGGTTTCAGAAGATATGGGATATGGTATTCCTGTAAATTTTGTTTGGGACGGCAAGAATAGCATCTATATTCACTGCGCACCTGAAGGACGTAAGTTAGTAGCTATTGAACAGAATCCGAAGGTTTCGCTTTGTATCATTGGTAAAGTAAACTTATTGCCTCGCAATTTCACCACTGAGTATGAGAGTGCTATCTTCTTCGGTGAGGCTCATATCCATCTTTCTGAGGAGGAGAAGATGCATGCACTGCATCTTTTGATAGACAAGTTATCATCTGACTTCAAAGAGCTTGGTGATAAATATGCGCACAAGAGTTTCCATCGTGTTGAGATTATCCGCGTAGACTTTACTGAGTTCAGTGGCAAACGTAAAAAGTACTTTAGTGAGAAGTTAACAAGTTATTTCTTGTATTAGCTAATTATTAGTTTATTTATTGCAATAATCTCAGCGGACAATAGTTATCATAATTATAACGTACTGATAAGAACTTTGTTCGAATAATTACGAATTTTGAATAAAATCAAATGGATATAGCAATCATTGGCGGAGGAGCAGCTGGTTTCATGGCAGCTATCACGGCTCGAAGAACAAATCCTTCATGTAAGGTTACAATCTTTGAACGTGCGCAAAAGGTATTGGCTAAGGTTGAAATAACTGGAGGGGGACGCTGTAACGTTACAAATAGCTTTGCAGCTATCTCGGATGTAAAGCAGGCTTACCCACGTGGTCATAAACTCATGAAGCGGTTGATGAAAACATTTAGCCACGAAGATACATATAAATGGTTTGAGAAGCATGGTGTACCATTGGTGACACAAGAAGATGAATGTGTTTTCCCAAAGGCACAAGACTCGCGTGCCATCATTGATTGCCTAATGCGCCAAGCTAATGAACTCGGTGTAACTATATGTCATCGCTACCGATTGACGGATATCCATAAGTTAGAAGACGAAAGACTTAAACTGGAATTTGAGAACGGCACACATCGCGTATTCCATCGTGCTATTATAACAACGGGCGGCTCACCCAATGGGCGTGGCTTACAATACCTCGCTCGACTTGGACATGAAATAGAGGCTCCTGTACCATCACTTTTCACCTTTAATATAAAGGACCGTGCTTTCTGCGATCTCATGGGAACGGTTGTTGACCCAGTTGTAACAACGATCCCTGGAACAAAGTTGCGCGCACAAGGGCCTTTGCTCGTGACACATTGGGGTGTGAGTGGTCCTGCTGCCTTGAAGCTTTCTTCATACGCAGCTCGTTTACTTGCTGAAAATGATTATAAAGCTCCACTTGCTATCAGTTGGACAGGGGAACGAGCACGACAAGAAGTAGAGGAAAACCTTCTGAAATTGCAGGCTGCTAACCCACGAAAACAGCTCGCTACCCTACACCCATTTGGACTACCAAGTCGTCTGTGGCTCTACATACTTAGCAAACTTGGCTTAGAGCCTACGAAACCATGGGCAGAAGTTGGGCGCAAAACATTAAATCGCATGATAGAAACATTGGTCAATGATCAATACACTATTGCTGGTAAAGGTACCTTCCGCGAGGAATTTGTGACTTGTGGTGGCGTAAGCCTTAGCTCTATTAATTCCAAAACACTTGAAAGCAAGGTTTGTCCTAATCTTTTCTTTGCAGGCGAAGTATTAGACATTGATGCCATCACTGGCGGCTTTAATCTTCAGGCTGCATGGACAACAGGCGTCGTAGCTGGACAATGTGCGGCAGGGAGTGTGTAGCTTATAGACTGCCAAGTAACTAAAACAAATCTTAGTATAAGACTATTATTAGCCCATTAAGATTCAATAGCACCATATTTATTGCGGGATTACCTACTTAAAAGGTAATTCCGCATTATTTTTAGATAAGCAAGTACATTATTTGCTTTTGGTAGTATAACACATTTTTGACTATAGGTTTCCTCTACCCAAAAACATATTACAAGCTACGAAACACTCAGCACCAATGGTGCTAACCATTAACACCACATGTGTTTACTATCAGCACCACACATATTAAGCAAAACAACTTCAGCAGAAAGTGTAAAGTGAGGTCTTAACTTATCACTATTAATAATAAAATTAAACACAAACATACAAGAAAAAGATTTATCAAACAGCACCAATATGAACCAATCATATAGTATCAAAATAGAATATTACAAAGATACCCTCCCTGTGCACTGTTTAATTTTAGGTTCTTCCGAAATATGGAGTGATAACTAAAAGTCTTATATAATAGGCACACGGAGAGACGGAGCGACGGAGGTAATGCTATGTCACGGAGGTGCCGACGGCACAAAGAGCGACAGAGGTATAGCGACAGATTCTTGATAACTTATTTTGAGGTAAACCGCTTTGTATATAAATTGCTAATAGAATTTGGCAAACAAGCTCCGTCGCTCTCATGCACCAACGGTGCCTCCGTTACTTCCATTGCTTTGTTTTAATAATCCTCCGTCCTCTCCGTGCCTCCGTGTGACATTGCTGCAAACTCTAAACACAAG
>CAKMOD010000059.1 GCA_927910885.1 uncultured Prevotella sp.
TTTTTCAATCCCGTGTTTACATCTTCGACGTATTAAGAATGAAAAGATTTGCTGTGTCGGAAGCTTATAATAGAATAGACAGTTGACTGTCTGTCTAAGTTGTGTTTTGATTTAATGATTAACTTCGCTTCTTCCGTTAAAGCTATACGAAAAACATTTATACATTTAGTAGAAGAACCTTTATTTATCTACATTTAAGTATTCTTCAACAAATCCTTTTCATAAAAACACTTCGATGAGGATGGTTTTTGTTCTTGGTAGAGTTATACTTAAGTATTCATATAAAGCTTTACTTAGGGCTTTGTTCTACACCTTTTTGTTATAAAATTGGCGATTTTATCGCTGCTTATTAGATTTGTTGAAAATTACATTTATACATACAAGCGTTGTATCTTTAGCTTGATTTCTATCTAACAAAGCCTTACTTACGTTATATTTTGTTTGTATTATCACTCATAACTAATATCTATAATGTATTGATTTTAGGGTTGATACATACATCAAAAACTTGTATTTGTCGTAGTAGAAATTTATGGAGTAGTTTATTTGTCTATCTTTGTATCAGTTTTTTTGTTTGATGGTTAAATCTAAAAATTGCTTTTATTTCGTATAGCAAAGCAGAAGACAAAGGAGTATCTAAGGATGACGAAGTGACGGAGTTTAATAAGACTTATATTTAATTCGAGATATCCAGTCAGATAGTCTATGATAATATGGTATGAACCAAATTAATTAATAAAAAGATATGAGACGAAAAATTACTTCTGGTCTTGTTAGCAATCATCTCGTTAGGATGCTTTGCAGACTCTCAACCAACAAATAGTGAACGAAAAGTAAACTTGTTTGTTTACAATGGTATGCTGTTTAGTATTCAGCATTTTGAGAGTGTCAGCTCACAAAATAACACTGTTGAGTTCTGCGGGTGGACTAATAAGACTGATTTGAGTACTGATGCAAAAAAGGACGAAGTTCTGGCTGATGCTCAGTATAACGCCATTCGTAAGGTTGGAGAGGTTACTATCCCAGAAACAGTTCAAGTAGCTGTTACTTATAATGGACAACTTCAGGGTAATGCAACTTATAAGGTTATCATGCTCCGTGCTAACCTCTTCCGTGCAGCAGATTCTGGTGTTACAAGTCAGATAACTAAGATTACAATTCCAAAGACTGTTCAACATATTGAATCACGTTGTTTCGATGAATGTGTGAACATGACTGAGTTTGTTATTGAAGGTGCTACTGATGGTACTTCTCAGTTGAAGGAGATAGATTCACATGCATTCTTGAACTGTAAAAAGTTAGTATCTATCAGTCTTCCAAACTCAGTTACTTACTTAGGTGATGATGTCCCTTCCTCTATCGAAGGTGGTGTGTTTGAAGGTTGCGAAGCCTTTACATCGTTTACATTCCCAAGTAGCTATGCGTCAAGCAACGTGCCAAGTTTCACCTTTAAGAATTGCAAGAACTTAGCAACTATCAACTGGAATGGTTATAATCCAAAGCGTTTAAATAATAGTGCGTTCTGGGGTTGTGAAAAGATTACATGGTCGCAAGTACCTTTATCTGTAGAGGAGTTAGGTGCAGATTGCTTTGCATATTGTAGTTCCTTGATTTCTGTTGATTTGAAGGATATTAAGAAGATGGACACAGAAGTGTTCCGTAATACTCCTTTAGTATCGGTCGAGTGGCCAGCAGTTATTACAGAGATTCCTGCGGGAACATTCTTAACTTGTACAAGTCTAACATCTATCACAGGTATTCCTGGTCAGTCTGGTGCATGGGACAACATCACTAAGATTGGTGCGGATGCATTCAATGAATGCAAGACATTGCTAAGTCTTGGCTTGAGAAAGTCAGGCTGTGGTAATGCCTTTCTATATTAACCTAAAGAATTGAAGTTGCCGTATAAGGCACATTAATAATAACTAAAAAACAAACACCATGAGATTAAAACGATTTCTTATTCTGTGGGTAACGCTGTCTTCAGCAGCCTTTTCATTTGCTGATGACTTTGTGTATGACAACCTCAAGTATGCTACCAACTCCGACAATTCGGTGACATTGGTGGATGGAAAGGGTGCGAATGGGGATGTAATTATTCCTTCTGACGTTCGCAACAAAAACAAAGTTTATGTCGTTACAGCCATTGAACACAACGCCTTTGAGGGCAACAATGCTATTACTGCTGTGACAATTCCAAGTTCGGTTAGTACTATTGGCTACAGTGCATTCAATAGTTGTAAGAGCTTACGACGAGTGATGGATGCCTCACGTGTCACTGAGATGCAAGGCTTTGAGTACACTGATTGTACGAATTTAACCTCTGTAACCTTATCAGGAACATTACAAAAGATTGGTTATCGTTCTTTTGCTGGTAGCGCTTTAGCACATCTTGTATTACCAGCAAGCATGAGAGAGATTGGTAGCAGTGCTTTTGAAGATTGCCATCAACTAAGAAATGTGCAGTTTAATACAGGTCTTCAGAACATAAAGGACCATGCTTTTAAGAATAGTGGCTTGGTATCTTTAGAGCTTCCTAATGACATAAAGGAGATTGGGGAGTGGGCTTTTGAAGGCTGTGCAAGCCTAAAAACAGTTCAAATACCTCCGTCTGTAACAAGCTTAGGAATGGGTGCTTTCTATTATTGTACAGCCTTAGAGTCAGTTGTTATACCAACTACTCTCATTAACTTCAATGACAGAACCTTCAATGGATGTCGTAACTTGTCTGCCGTTTATTACTTAGGCAGCAGTTGCCCAAGCCTTGGACAATATACTTTTGCCGATGTTTCCGGTACTTTTGGCTTCTATGTAAAGCCATCAGCCCTGCCTGCTTTGCAAGGAATTGCATTTGTTTCTGATAAGGTAAAGGACAGTTTTCCTTATCAGCAAAGCAGTAAGTACACCACTTTTTCTCGTTCTTTTGATATTGACTTCACCACAGCTACGGGTCTAAAAGCCTATATAGCAAAGGAAAGTAATGGAAGAACTTCGATCTCCCTGATACCTGTTACAACAGCGGGTGCAGGTACAGGACTCATCATAGAGGCTGTTCCAAACACAGTTTATCAACTTCGTTTAGCTGATAATGCTGTCCATTATGATGACAATGCACTGCGTGTTTCAACAGGAGAAACAATTGGTGCTACAACTTTAAAACTAAGAGAAGACATCACTTCTCGCTATGCTCCTGTAGAACTGACAACAGACAAGGTGCGTTATGAGCCTGAGTCCACAGTTCGCTTCACATCAAAGTATCTTCTTCCTGATAATGCCAAAGTACGTTACTTACATGGCAATACAGTTGTAAAAACCGATGAAATCGGCGGAAAACAAAGTTGGTCTTGGAAGGTTCCAGCACAAAATTTTACTGGTTATCTGGCTGAAATCTATGTTACTGATGGTATTGCCGAGCAGACACTTGCCACGATTGGTGTCGATGTTTCTACCGAATGGGGCCGCTTTCCACGCTATGGTTTCGTCTCACACTATGGTTCTGACAAGACTGTTGAGCAGGTTAAAAAGGAAGTAGATATGCTTAATCGTTACCACATGACTGGCATTCAGTTCTATGATTGGCAGTGGCAACATCACAAACTAATTCCTGAAGGTGCTTCACAATGGAAGGATGTTGGCTTACGCGATGTCTTCAAATCTTCTATAGAAAATTATATTACCAAGCTACATGAGGTTGGAAGTAAGTGTATGTTCTATGACTTGCTCTATGGTGTAACGGGTAATATTGCTGATGGAAAGCCAGAAACACCAGCAAATCTTGACGGAAAGGATGGTGTCAGCAGTGATTGGGGCTGGATAGACCTACATGCAAATGATAAGGGTGGTTATGATCTTCATCAGGTACAGTATCCTTTAGGGTCATGGCCAAGTATCTACGTGATGAATCCTGGCAATCAGGATTGGGTGAACTATCTCTCTAAAGAAATAAAGAAGGTATATCAGCATCTTAAGTTTGATGGTTATCATATCGACCAGTTAGGTTGTCAGCGCGAGGCTTATTATGTCAATCTGCAGAGTAAGACAGAAGATGGTCAGAAGGTTTATACTGGTGGGGACCGCCGTGATACTCACGACTTTGAAGGCTATTATGCAAACTTTATCAATCGTATGAAATCCGATAGTAAAGACAAGTCCCTTGTTATGAATGCTGTTTCTACCTTCGGTGGATCTAAGATAGTTGGTACAGGTAACGTTGAATTCGGCTATAATGAGATGTGGAGTGCTGACGACTATTTGTGGAACTATCGTAAAATCATACAGGATAACCGTCGTAATAATGGTAAGAATACCTTTAATACAGTCTTTGCTGCTTATCAACACTGTCGCAATGGTAAGGAAGGTCAGTTCCGTACAAGCAGTGCTCTGTTTGGTAATGCAACCATCTTTGCACTCGGTGGTTCTCGTATTGAGTTGAGTGGTGACCACATGCTTTATACAGAGTACTTCCCTGATAACAAACGAAGAATGTCGAACGAGTTGCAAAAGTCAATCATTCACTATTATGACTTCCTTGTTGCTTACGAAAACTACTTGCGAGATGGCAATGCTGAAACCTCTGTTAATATGACAATGGAGGGTGTTAATGTTGCAGCATGGGATTTCTCAGAACCAGATCCAACTAAGGAGAAGGCAGAAGACCAGACGATTGGTCCAAAGCCTTATAGTGTGAATACTTATAGCACTACGAAGGGAAACGTGACTGCAATCCAGTTGTTGAATTACAGTAACTTCTCAAGAGACAACTTTAATATCCGTGATATAAAGGAAACAATGCCAGAGCCTAATGTATTACTTAATAAGAAGATTGTTCTTGACGATGCTGCCCCTGTTGCCCGTATATGGGTAGCAAGTCCTGATTGCTTCGGTGGTGCTCCGCAAGAAGTTGTCTTCACACAGAATAATGGTAAGGTAACATTCACTCTACCTTCTCTGGAATATTGGACGATGGTAGTCGTTGAACACGGCAATAAGGTGGATAATAGCATGGTAGAAGTACGTAATTACATTCTCCGTGGTGAATCCTTTATAGAGGCTTCGAACAATACTGTACCTGCAGGCGAGGCTTATCTCTCTTTTCCTGCTAATATAGGAAAGACCTTGCAGCCATTGTTACCTTTGGTTCCTGTTACCGCAGGGATTACCAATGTAACTGATAACGGACGTGATGATTATTACACTGTGTCTGGTATCAAGGTTGATAAGCCTGCGAAAGGGGTATATATCCATAAAGGTAAGAAACTGATAAGCAAGTAATAAATTACTAATTCTTAATTACCCCCAATGGGGCATTAGTCCTACTTACTATTCTACATGCAAGAAGTAATCTAATGTCCGATTGGGGGTAAATAACTTCTAAGACTGTATTAATGCTCACCAGCTATCCTATTATTCCTTCCTTTAATATCTAAGTTGATATTATGTCTATCCGTCTTCTGTAAACAATGTATTCCCATATCATTGATGTTTGTAAACTATTTTTACATGGCTCAAAACCAATATATGCTCTTTTGGCTTCTAAAAGACGTCTGATTGACTTGCAAGAGGTGCCCTTTTGAGGTCTTATTAACGCCCTTTTGGAGTCCAATTAGGCACCTTTTCTTTTACTACTTTATAACTGATTGATTTCCTTTTAGTTACCAACCTACTTTTTATACGTGTTTTTCTCCTTATTTATAGATGATTTATTCGAAATTATGTAATGATTTTTCAAATCATTATCTGTGTTTTTGAAGTATTAAAAACTTTGTGACTTGACATAGTTCGCTACGCCTGCATTGCCAAGACAGACAAACTAATCGATGATAAAACAAAATATGTTTATCCTTTAATAAACGATTTGGGGTTAATTGAGGAACCTAAAATAATACTATATTAATCATTTTTTATTGTTAAGAATAGGGTGTAAGAACGATCAACAGTAACGTTACTTTAAGAAAGGTGGTAGCAAATCCTTATGCTCCAAATTACTAATTTGAAGGTAAATACACTGTCAGGAGTAGCGAATGGTAAGGTTACATTGACGGCTACTATCGTAACAACGTCTCCTATTGACGATATCGAAGTGGAGTTCCATGGTGATAAGGAGTATGATGTAGACATTTATGGTTACAAGGGTCAGAGTGGTAAGATTACTTTCACAAAGGATGTTACTATCCCTGCAAACTGCTTGCCAGGTACGTATCACCTTCAGTTCAAGGTCAAGGTTTCTAAGGGTCTTGAGACAATAGAGGAGATTGATGGTTTCGTTATCAAGTAAGATACCGTCAGAATTATCATCTATTGATAAATAAAAACAACCTACTTATAAGAAGATATACCTCTGTTTAATCATTCATTACAGCTAAATTGGTTGATAGGAGAGAATCATCTTCTTATAAGTAGGTTAACTCTTAACGGTAAGAAAACAAGATACTCAAATAGAATTAACCCTTAAAGATTAATAAACAAAGCACACATTATGAAAAAGTATTTATTCAGTTTAACAGCTGCAGCAGCCCTCCTTGGTATGGTGGCATGCTCAAGCAACGATGATGTAGTAAAAGATACAGAGTTACCAACAATCACTGATCAAGGCATAACAGCCAATCCTGTCGACTGTCAAGTGTATAATCGAGGAGATGTTATACCTTTCCGTTATCGTTTCACAGACAACGAAGAGTTAGGTAACTATAATCTTGAGATACATAATAACTTTGATCACCACACACATGGGGCACAAGGAAATTCATGTGACCGTGATTCTGTAAAAAGGGATGATAAGAAAGCTTTCTATTATAATCAAGACTTTTCTATTCCTCGTGGCAACAAAGCATACGATGCCAGCCAAGAAATTCAGATACCAGCGACCGTCGAGCCAGGTGATTACTATTTTGTCATTCGTTTGACAGATCAAGCTGGTCACCAACAAATACGTGCTATGGCGATAAAAATAAAATAAAACTTGCACGATAAGGATAATAAAGGTTAAAAACATTCTTGTTTTTCATTCTAAATACAATATCTTTGCACCGCGAGAGTTAAAATAGAGTTTACAATATAAAACTAAAATGATTATGAAAAAGATTATGTTTTTGGTAGCTGCTTGCGCAGCTATGGTAGCTTGTAACAATGGCAAGACTACTGCAAATAACGAGGGTGCAGATTCAACAGCTCAGGATTCAGTTGCTGCTGGTGACTCTGCTGTTTACGAGGGTTTGACACCTGCAGCTGATGTTGCTGGTATCAAGTATCGTGTTGCTTTGGCAAAGGATTCAACAAATGGTTTCAGCGTTTCTGAGTCTTACATGAAGTCTGATTCTGAGGTTGATACTGTTTACAACTATACAGGTAACTATCAGGTTGTAGAGAAGGACGTTAAGGGTAAGAAGAATACTTACTACCAGTTCGAGTTGGGTAAGGACAATAAGACCAACTTCCTCGTAGTAAACGATTCTACACTTCGTCTTGTTAACTCTGACTTCGAGGAGCCAGCTGTTAATACAAAGGATATGAACTACGACTTGAAGTTGAAGTAAGAAGAATCTGTAAACACAACACTAAAATAAAGGGGCTTGCCAAGGTTTAACATCTTGTGCAAGCCCTTTTTACGTAGAGTAAGCTTACGTCCCTTTATCAAATAAGAGAATACTTCTCTTCGCTTGTACGGCTCTTTTCTCACATCATATTGTGGTCATTATAAGAATTGGTAAGAACGTGTTTTGGCTTTCGCACTATTGGTGTTAAGGCTCCGCACGATGTGTGCTAAGCCTCCGCACCATTGGTGCGGAGCGTTAACATGATTGTAAGCAATGAGAAAGTCGAGGCTTTGTCGTTGTATATTTCTACAGAAAACACTAATGATGGACATACGAACGATGTCTATCAAGGTTGCACAAACCGCTTGGCATAACTTCTGATGCCTCTTATAGAAACAAAAATAGGGACACGTCTGTGTCCCTATTTTTATATTGTAATGTAACAAGAATGGATTTTATCTTCTTGCCATGAAGTAGCTTGTACCAGCCTGCATCTGACGTACCTCATATACACCAGCTGCATCAAGTGTAACGTCTGCTGTCAATCCGTTGCTGAGGAAAGCCTTTACAGAACCATCACCGTTGAAGTGGATAATCTTCTGCTCCTTACCTTCAGCATTCATGTACCATGTATTCTCCTGCTTGTTGTAAGTAAAGTAGAATACGCTACCGTCTGGTTTTGTAATCTGATAACCATTCTCGAGATACTTTACAGCATAAATCAAGCCGTCATCACCCTTGATATTGCGTGTCTTACCAACGCGATTTGCTAAAGGATTCTTACCGGTCCAGAACTCGATACTGTTGAGTACGAGCGCATCAGCAGCACTACAGAATGCATAAGCAGGAGAAATCACGAGGAAGATAATCTCATTGATGAACTTAGACTTAGTTGCACGCTTGTTCCACTTTGCAAGTTTGTTGAACAAAGCAAATGAACCTACACATGAACTCATGAGTGTTGCGCCAAGCAAGAGGGCAACCATAGACTTGATTCCTTTTGTTTTCATACTTTCAAATTAGTTTATTTGGTGAATATTTATCTTATTACCACTTAGAGATTTGATAATCAATGCAAAATTAATACTCTTATTTTTATTAAGAGATAAATTTATTTTATGATATTGAAAGTTTAAGGATTTTAACTGGCTTCGTTAATGTTTTTGACATAACAAACAGCTTTGTTAACTCTTGTTTTGAGTTAGTTAGGATTAGACTTACCTATTACTCGGCAGAGTTTCATTACTTCTTCCTCGAAGTTCTCTTTGTTGATGGCTTTTCCCTTCAATACAGAACGATAGTTATAGATGGTCTGGGGAGAATAGAAAAGGAGGTCGGCAATCTCTGCACTTTCCTTCACACCCAATCGAATGAGTGCCATAATACGCTGTTCGGTAGTAAGTTCATCTGTGCTTTTATTCTGAATTCTGCCTTCTGGTACGAGTAGGTTATTCAACTCTTCAGTAAAACCTGGATAGAGATCGAGGAAAGCCTTGTCAAAACGAGATAGAAAGGTTGCAGCGTCTTCCTCTGATAATCGTTCAGATGAAAGTTGACTAAGCAATTCTGAGGTTTGGTTGGCTTTTATCTTTCTCTTTACTAATGTCTGTTGTTTTTTCAGTCGAGCAATATACTTTGCACAAAGGTCAATATACAACTTTGCCAATCTTTCACGCTTACGGTTGGTGTCGACAAGCACTGCGTTAAGGTCGTGTAGCTGTGTATTCAACTCTTTTTGTTGGGTGTTGAGTTCAGAGAGTTGATTATTATTGTTTTGTAACTCCTGTTGCTGAAGACTAAGACGTTTAGTCTGTTTTACAATATAAAAGACTGCAAAAAGCAGGAAGAGCAGAAGGAGTGAGATGACTATGATTGCGGTCATCTGCACTTTATTACGCTGATTGAGGGTCTGTTGATAGCTGCTAACAATTACTGGTAGCTTGCTTGATATTTCAATAATACGGAGTCTGTTATTATAGAAATGTGCATCCTCGAGTGCTGTCTGTATGTATCGTTGTGCATAATCAAGGTCGTCTTTATTGTGTTCAAAGATATACATAGCTAAGTTTTGCAGTGCAAAGTTCTCCATTGTACAGTTCTCCACATCTGCAATACTCGACAATAAAAGGAATTCTTCTTGTTTATTAGTATTCCCCTCGTTGCCATAACTGCCAGAGAGAGCAAAGCACGACATAGCGTAGAATCGGGAGGTTGGTGGCAACTGCTTTATGGCTTTGATGTAATGAGAACGTGCAGAAAGGGGATTATTCTGTACAAAAACGCAGTATTCACCGCGATAATACTCGTAACTTTTATCGGTTTCATCGCAAAAAGGCATGGCTTTCTTTAAGTAGTTCTTTGCCTTTGAACGGTGTATAGGAGTATAGGTTTTATCATTGCAAAAGTCTGCCCAATAGGTGTGAATGCGGAAGAGTGAGAAGTAATATTCAAAACGTTGAGCCTTATCAAGTGCCGTTGTATCCACCTGTTCTATTTCTTGAACAGCCTCACTATATAAGCCTCCAATAGACAATAGCTCTGCTTTTCGTATCACATTACTATTGTAATAATAGGTGTTCTGTGTCTCCAAAGCCAGTTTGATACCTTTGTTTAAATACGTCATAGCCGAGTCAAACTGGAAGACATAGTATTCTTCAAACAGTTGCTCGTAGGTTTGCAGACGCTTAAGGGCATTCTCACTGGTTGCAAGATGCTTTTTAAGGCGGTTGATGTCGTTGTTCTTGTTATTGATAAGTGCATCACGTTGCTCCAAAAGGTTATCCAGCTTTTGTCGTAACTGTTGTGTCTTACTACCAGCAGATAATGTCGTTGGCAGTAGCAAGAAAAGTATATATAATAAGCTTCTTTTCATCGTTTAATTACTATTGAGTACAAAGATAATACTTTACTCGGAAATAGAGGATATCTACTTAAACAAATTATTATTTATCATTAAAATACTGATATTAAGTTATTTATATTTAATAACAAGACAATATTGTCTACTTATGCACTACTATTGATAATAACTTCTACTCTTTTTCACTATCTTTGCATAAAATCATATAATTACGCTTACAATCTTCAAATAGAAATTAATAACCATATTATACTTTAACAAAACAATGAAGAAAACCAATATTGCCCTTATAGGGCTACTGATGGGGTTGGCAAGCATTGCTAATGCGCAGACTGTAAAGTCTCCGAATGGTAATGTTGCTGTTACCTTCTCATTGACAGGTAACGGAGTACCTACTTATGAGATGACTTATAAGGGTAAGGCTGTTGTTAAGCCTTCGCACTTAGGTTTGGAATTGGCTAAGAACAAACATGCCAGCAAAGGTATGGATGAAACCAGCCTTATGGATGGTTTTGAGAAGACTGGTACCAAGACATCCACTTTTGATGAGACTTGGAAACCTGTCTGGGGTGAGACTGCAACCATTCGTAACCACTACAATGAGTTGGAAGTAGACCTTAAACAGCCAAGTAGCAAGCGTAACATTGTTATCCGTTTCCGTGTTTATGACGATGGAATGGGCCTTCGTTACGAATTCCCACAGCAGCCAGAACTGAACTACTTTATTATAAAGGAGGAGCATACACAGTTTGCTATGGCGGGCGATCATACAGCATGGTGGCTCCCTGGAGACTATGACACACAGGAGCAGGAGACACAGGAATCAAAGCTTTCTGAAATTCGTAAGCGTTTCCATGAGGCTGTAAACTGGGATAATTCATCTGTTTCTGTATTCTCTGATACGGGTGTTCAGACCTCTTTACAGATGAAGTCGGCTGATGGTCTATACATCAATATCCATGAAGCAGCATGTGCAAATTACTCTACAATGCACCTGAATCTGGACGACAAGACAATGACCTTCGAATCATGGCTTACTCCTGACGCTACAGGTTTGAAGGGATTCATGCAGACTCCATGCGAAACTCCTTGGCGTACGGTGATGGTGAGCGATGATGCACGCGATATGCTTGCAAACAATCTCATCCTCAATCTCAACGAACCTTGTAAGATCGAAGATACTTCATGGATTCACCCAACTAAATACTGTGGCGTATGGTGGGAGATGATAGCAGGTGGTAAGCCATGGGCTTATACTGATGAATTTAGTTCAGTAAAGCTTGGTGAGACTGATTATGCATCTGCAAAGCCAAACGGACGTCACCCTGCTAACACCGCTAACGTTAAGAAATACATCGATTTTGCTGCTGCTAACGGATTAGATCAGGTGCTAGTTGAAGGCTGGAATATCGGTTGGGAAGACTGGTTTGGACGTTGGAAAGACTACGTATTCGACTTCGTTACTCCTTATCCAGACTTCGATCTCAAGGGTTTGAATGAGTATGCACACTCTAAGGGAGTAAAGTTGATGATGCACCACGAGACCTCATCAAGTACACAGAACTATGAGCGTCACATGGAGAATGCTTTCCAATTGATGAATAAGTATGGTTATGACGCTGTGAAGACAGGTTATGTTGGTGATATTATCCCACGTGGCGACCATCACTATTCACAGTCAATGAACAATCATTATCTGCATGTTATCAAGGAAGCTGCTAAGCATCGTATTATGGTGAATGGACATGAGGCAACACGTCCTACTGGTCTTTGCCGTACGTGGCCTAATCTCGTTGGTAACGAGTCAGCTCGTGGAACAGAATACGAAGCATTCGGTGGAAGTCATCCTAACCATACTGTGATTCTTCCATTTACTCGTCTTCAGGGCGGACCAATGGACTACACGCCGGGTATTCTTGAGACACAACTCTCAACATGGTGCGATAACAAGAGCTATATACATACAACACTCGTTGGCCAGCTTGCACTATATGTAACTATGTATAGCCCACTCCAGATGGCTGCCGACCTCCCTGAGAACTATCAGAAGTATAACGATGCCTTCCAATTCATCAAGGATGTTGCTTGCGACTGGGACGATAGCCATTATCTTGAGGCAGAGCCAGCACGTTATGTGACTGTTGCTCGTAAGGCAAAAGGTACTAACAACTGGTTTGTTGCTGGAAAAACTGGTCTCGTACCACACCTTAGTGTCCTGAAATTCGACTTCCTTGATAAGGGGCGTAAGTATGAGGCAACTATCTATGCTGATGCTAAGGACGCTGATTACGAAAAGAATCCAAAGGCTTACACTATTACTAAGCGCACTATAAAGAAGGGTGATGTTCTCAAACTTCAGCAGGTTCGTGGAGGTGGTTTTGCCATCAGTTTGAAAGCACTTTAAGCTAATATTTTTATCGGTATTTAACCGATTTCTATGTTAGATAAAATATACTGCCGCAGAGAGTCGTAACTATTCAGAGTCTCAGAGGGTTATATCCTCTGAATGATAGCTTGCGTTTCTCTGCGGACTTTTTATCTCTAATACTGAGCGTTGTACTTACTTACATTACTACATACTAAAAAACCTGATTATAGCGTTATATATAAGGATGATATTATGCCCCAAATTACAATGAAGCTAATGAAGAAAATAGCCCTTATCTGTGTAATATTATGTATGCCTTTACTCGTAAATGCACAGAATCAAATACCAACGCTTGACGATCTCGATAATGAGATTGCCATGTCACCCCAATATGACAAAAAATATGAAGACGTTATTAGCAGTGTAAAGAAGGAACTTCGTGCTGCTAAAACCAAGGAGGCTCGTTATGACCTATCTAATAAACTGTTTAATCTTTATACATCTTACTCTGTTGATTCTGCCATTGTCTATGCTATTGAAAAGCAGAATATAGCTAAGCAAATTGGAGATCAGAGTAAGGTAAACGATGCCAAGCTTAATCTTGCTTATCTCTTGATACGAGGTGGACAACTTAAGGATGCGAGTGATATTATTAACTCTATTCCTCGAAAGGAGATAAGTCAAGAATTGTCTTTCTATTATTTTTCTACCCGAAAGACGCTTTATCGTACACTTGCTGAAGCTGCTCTAACTACATCACAGAGGAATCTATACAAGCAGATGGAGAAGAACTGTAACGATTCCGTCGTTGATAATAATGCTTCTCCTGATAGTTGGTCACGTGCTGAACAGCTTGTTAATCGCCATCAGTACGAGCAAGCAAAGAAAATACTTCTTGATGCTTATCAACACTTAAAGCCTGGTGACCGTCAGACAGCATTTGTGTCTATTTCGCTTGCAGATATTTATGGTAGAGAGAAGAATGTTGAAGCTCAGAAACAATATCTTATCGCTGCTGCAATTTCCGATATTCGTAACTCTGTAAAGGAGTATCTTGCTTTACAGCAGTTGGCTGTAATTCTTTTTGAAGAAGGCGATACGAAACGTGCCTATGCCTATATGGATCAAGCCATGAACGATGCTGTGTTCTGTAATGCACGACAGCGTACTATTGCTATGGCTGACGTATGGCCTGCTATTGAGAAATCGCATGAGCGTGAAACAAAGAGTCGTACACTCAGACTTACAGCTATTATTGTTGTTATCAGCTTGTTATCTGTTGTCCTATTCGTTATGATTATCTATACGCGTCGTCGCGTAGTAGAATTGCGTGCTATCCGTGCACGTCTCTCCAACACTAACGAATTGCTGAAAGAGTCAAATAATATTAAAGACGAGTATATTACCCGCTTCCTCACTGAATGTTCTGCTTATATTGACAAACTCGATAGCTATCGCAAGCAGATTTATCGTCTTGTCACCGGAAATAAGCGTACGGAACTACTCAACACGTTAAAATCACAAGAGGTGATCGACCGCGAATTGGAGTCTTTCTATTCCAGCTTCGATGAAACTTTCCTTGGTCTTTTCCCAAACTTCGTAGATGATTTCAACGCATTACTCAAACCAGATGAGCGGATTATTCCTAAACAGTCTGGACATCTCTCTACCGATTTACGCATCTTTGCGCTTATTCGCCTTGGCGTAAAAGAGAATGAACTTATCTGCTCCTTCCTTCGTTGTTCAAAGGCAACGGTTTATGCTTATCGTTCCCGTGTTCGTTTAAAGTCGATAGACCCAGATAAATTCGATGAAATGGTCCTAAAATTATAGTCAGTAACATCTCTTTCTGTAATTTATAGGCTACTTATTATCTTCGTGCGACAAACCAATGTCCTGTATATTGGATTGTCGCACGTTCTGTTTTTTATTGCTCCTTACTCATAAAAGCCTACTTATTCTTACTCTCTTTTTGTTCTAAGTAATACTTCGAAAATCTGCAGACAAGGGTGTGAAAAATAATTACAAAAACTCGAATAAATATCTATAAATAATAGCAAAAAATAAGCATTAAAAACATAATTGTAACTAAAAGGAAATCAGTTGGTTATAGAGTGGGAAACGAAAGGGTGCTTAATTAGACTTGAAAAGGGCGTTAGTAAGACCTCAAAAGAGCATCTTTTGCAAGTCAATTAGGCATCTTTTAGAAGCTAAAAGAGCATGTGTTGGTTTTGAGCTGTGCGAAAATAGTTTACAAATAACAGTCGTGAAAAGAATAATCCGATTATGGGCAGAGACTCTTGCAACCATAATCGGAGTTTATATTGATAGGTATTGTTAAGTCCTTCTTATGTGTTTAGACACGCTTTAGTGACTGTTTTACGCCAGAGATAAGTAATCCCATTTCCGCAGCATTCAGTCCTCTAATCAAGACGTTAGGCTCTCTATACTCCACAGCGTAGTTGGATAAAGCGGGTACACAATGAAAGAAAGGTAAGTCAACCACCTCTCCTTTCTTTGTCGTACTTACAAATGTAAGTCGAATGTCAGAGAAATTATCTTCTTCGCTTTTGTATAACTCATTGGGATACATCGGTAGAATGGTGTTAACCCCCTCTGTTATAACAAAATTCAAAAGCTTTTCTTTTCCCTCTTTTTCATAACATTGTGGCTCTGCCACATAAGCCTTCGACCATAGGTCAGCCTCCCCTGTCCCTTCTTCATCTGAGAGACATTGTTCATTTTGCTGAGCCTTACGCTTATTCTTATTAAAGAAATCGAATATACCCATATAGTCTTGCTGTTACTATCTTTATTCGCAAAGTGACTAATTATGTAATAAAAGTAATCGGAAATAGATAAAATTCTATCCCAAAAAGACGTTTGCAAAGATAAAGACTTCGTACAACATAAACACAATTACGTATGTTAAAAAGACTAAACTGTGCATACAAATCGGTTTAATCATCGATAAAACATCTAAAAAAGGGGCTTAATAAATGTTGTTTTGGTAGCGCTTTCGAAAATAACCTACAGCTTATTATCGACAAAACAGTTGGAAACACGGAGGCTAACAACATCTTTTTAGTTTATTATGCCGTAGGTTCACACAGAATTGTTTATCTTTGCATTGGGAATGAATGGTGCCTTTGTGGGGCTGTCTGTCCCCACTTCTGATACATTACAGACATATTAAAACAGTTATAAAAACGCGATAAATGGCACTGAACTATATTTGGATAGGATTCTTTCTAATAGCCTTCGTCTTCGGCATTATCTCTCTGTTGATGGGCGATACAACAATATTCCAGAAAATGGTGGATTCAACCTTTGATTCATCTAAGACAGCCTTTGAAACATCATTGGGTTTGACTGGAGTATTGGCATTGTGGTTGGGTATTATGAAGATAGGCGAAAGGGCAGGCGTTGTCAATGTTCTTGCACGTATGCTCAGTCCGTTCTTTTCTAAACTTTTCCCTGATATCCCAAGGAATCACCCTGTTATGGGTTCTATCTTTATGAATATTGCGTCGAATATGTTAGGACTTGACAATGCAGCTACGCCTACAGGATTGAAGGCGATGGGGCAGATGCAAGAGTTGAATACTAAGAAGGATACAGCAACTAATCCAATGATTATGTTCTTGGTGCTGAATACTTCTGGCTTAACTATCATCCCAACGACGATTCTTGCTTTCCGAAGCTCGTACGGAGCGGTACAGCCTACTGACGTATTTATTCCAATTTTGCTTGCAACCACTGTTGCAACGCTTGCTGGTATTATCATTACTGCAGGTTGGCAGCGTATCAATATCTTTCAACCGATATTACTTGCAGGTCTCGTGGGACTAATGGCTTTTGTCGGATTGGTTATTTGGGGTTTTGGACAAATGGATAAAGAGACGATGGGAACGGTAACTTCTGTTGCCTCAAATCTTATTCTTCTGTCTATAATCGTCCTATTCATCGTTGCTGGCTTACTAAAGAAAGTGAATGTTTATGACGCTTTCATCGAAGGAGCGAAGGATGGATTCCAAACTGCTGTACGCATTATTCCTTATTTAGTAGCTATCCTTGTAGCTGTAGGAGTGTTCCGTGCTTCGGGTGCAATGGACCTTTTGATACAGGGGATTAAATGGTGTGTGGAACAGTGTGGACTGAATACAGACTTTGTAGGAGCACTCCCAACTGCCTTTATGAAACCGCTTTCTGGTAGTGGTGCACGTGGTCTTATGTTAGAAGCAATGAAGAACTATGGTCCAGACTCATTCGTTGGCAGATTGAGTTGTATCTTCCAAGGCTCAACAGATACTACCTTCTATGTTCTGGCTGTTTACTTCGGAAGCATCAGCGTAAGGTATACACGTCACGCATTAGCTTGTGGATTGTTAGCCGATTTGGCTGGTGTAATAGCCGCAATCGCTATCTGCTATATTTTCTTTTAGAAGATAAATGAGTCTATTAAGCTGTTGGGCTATTAGCCCTATAAGCCTTATTAGCCTAATAAGGCAAGTAAGCTAAACAATAATACAACAATGGCAAATTTAAAATCACTTGCAAAAGACACTGCTATCTACGGATTGAGCAGTATTATCGGAAGGTTCTTAAACTATCTTCTTGTACCCCTCTATACAGCTAAAATTAGTGCAGCGAGCGGTGGCTATGGTGTTATCACAAACATCTATGCCTATACTGCGTTGCTGTTGGTTGTTTTGACTTATGGAATGGAGACGACCTTCTTCCGTTATGCCAATAAGACTGATCAAGATCCGAAGAAGGTTTACTCTACTACTTTGTCTTTGGTTGGGCTTTCTTCACTGCTATTTATAGCAATGGTCTTTGTCTTCTTGCAGCCTATTTGTGACTTCATGGGTTATTCAGAACATCCGTCGTATGTGTGGGTAATGGCCATCACGGTAGCGATTGATGCCTTTCAGGCTATCCCTTTCGCCTATCTCAGATACAAGAAACGCCCAATTAAGTTCGCTACTTTCAAACTGTTATTCATTGCATTGAACATCATTTTGAATCTTGTTTACTATCTAATCCTCGACGGACATGAGGTGGGTTATGCCTTCTATATCAACCTTGTATGTACAACGACTATCACCTTCTGTTTCTGGAAAGAGCTAAAAGATGGCTTCTTTGCAGGCGGTAAGCTGCTTGATATGCCTTTGGCAAAGAAGATGTTGTCCTATACTTGGCCAATTCTTTTCCTTGGTATAGCTGGTATTCTTAATCAGACAGCAGGTTATATCATCTTCCCATACGTCTACAAGAACAACGATGCGCATACACAATTGGGTATCTTCGGTGCTGCAAGTAAGATTGCAATGATTATGTCGATGATTACACAGGCTTTCCGCTATGCCTACGAACCATTCGTCTTTGGTAAGGCACGCGACAAGGATAATAAGGAAACCTATGCGAAAGCAATGAAGTTCTTTATTATCTTTACGCTTCTTGCCTTCTTGGTGGTAATGGGTTATATGGATATTCTGCGCCATATCATCGGTCGTGACTACTGGGTAGGATTGAAGGTTGTACCTATCGTGATGGCAGGAGGTATTATGACCGGTGTTTACTTCAACCTTAGTTTCTGGTATAAACTTATTGATAAGACGATTTGGGGAGCCTACTTCTCAGGCATTGGATGTGCTGTAATCATCGCAATTAACGTGATGTTTGTACCCAAATATGGTTATATCGCTTGTGCTTGGGCAGGTTTCTTGGGTAATGCTACGGCAATGGTGCTCTCTTATCTTGTCGGTCAGCGTAAGTATCCGATTAATTATCCATTGAAGAGTATCTTTGTCTATCTGCTGATAGCTGGTCTCTTCTTTGCTATTATCACCTATACTAACGCCAATCTTCCTGTTCCTGCAGCCTTGGGAATTAATACAATAGTTATTATTCTCTTTATTGCACACGTGGTTTATCACGACCTTCCGTTGCAACAATTACGTAATCGTATAGCGAAGAAATAGTAGAAACAAAGGGAGTCGAGGAATGATAAGAAGTTAATGAGTAATCGACTAAAAGGCTATAAGCCCACAATAGCATTGCTCTTTTACTTCTTTATCAAAGACTTAAAAACTCCCTTCTATAACAAAGAACAAATATATATCAATCAATAAATAATATCAATATGAAGAAATTGACTTTACTTGTTGCCGGACTTCTTGCATTGGGTAGTACAACCATGCACGCCGACGAGGGTATGTGGACGCTCTACAACTTGCCAGATGCTGTCTACGAACAAATGGTAGCCGAGGGATTCCAGATGCCACGCAACATGCTTTATGGCGCACCTAACGCTATTAGTAATTCCGTTATCAACTTCTCTGGCTTCTGCTCAGGTGTTGTTGTCTCACCAAATGGTCTCGTTTTCACCAATCACCACTGTGGATTTGGTGCTATTAATGCGCTTTCTACCGTTGAACATGACTATATGAAGGATGGATTCTATGCAAAAAGCTATGCAGAGGAACTCCCAAGCAAAGACCTTTTTGTTTCCTTCATGAAGAAGCAGGAGGATATTACTCCTCGCGTTAATAAGCTTATTGCTGGTAAGAATGCAGAACAGACAGAGGCTATCATTGATTCTCTTACAAATCATTTGACCGATTCTATCAAGACAATTGATAAGACTTTACATATCTCTGTTGATGCTTTCTACGAGGGAAATAAGTATTATGCAACTACTTATCAGGACTTCCAAGATGTACGTTTGGTCTTCACTGTTCCAAAGAGTATGGGTAAGTTCGGTGGTGAAACAGACAACTGGATGTGGCCACGACAGACAAGTGACTTCTCTGTGTTCCGTATTTATGCCGATCCTAAGACCAACGGACCAGCTGCTTACTCAAAGGACAACGTTCCTTATCAGCCAGCTAACTGGGCTCCAGTAAGTCTTGAGGGCTACAAGGATAAAGACTTTGCAATGACAATTGGCTATCCTGGTTCTACTAATCGTTACTTGTCTTCATTCGGTATACAGCAGCGTCGAGACATTGAAAACACTGTTCGTGTACAAGCTCGCGATATTAAGCTTGCTATCATGAAGAAGTACATGGATAAGAATGGAAAGACCCGTCTCCAATATGAGAATAAGTACGTTACTTCTGCTAACTACTGGAAGAACTCTATTGGTATGAATAAATGTATCGATTCCATCGGTTTGATTCGTCAGAAGGCTGAATATGAGGCTAAGATACAGAGATGGTTGGACGAGAAGACTGTGAAGGACCCAACTGTGAACGTTGATCTTAAGAAGTTGGAAAACCTTTATAAGGAGAGCAATGAGCCTGCTTTGGTTCAGGCTTATTGGAACGAGTCTTTCTGGAAGGTGTCTGAAATGATTCAGAGAGCCTTTGATATTACCCGTGGTGCTATCGAACCACAGGGGCCAAAGGATGATGAATCAGCGCAGTATATGCAGTTTAAGGACAATAGTAGCGAATGGAACTTAGCTCTTGATAAGGAAATGACAGCCGCTATGTTGAAGAACTACGCTGAACACGTACCTGCTGCGTATCGCCCAGAAGTATTTAATGTTATCAAAACAAAGTTCGGTAACAATTATAAGAAGTACACTGACTGGCTCTATGCAAATAGTAAACTACTCGTTAAGGACCACAAGTTCTATAATGATGAGAAGACTCTCAACGACCCAGGTATACAGCTTGGAGTAGAACTCGTGATGCTCTATCAGCAGGTTATGAGCAACTATGTTAGTAAGATAGAAGCTATCGAGCAGGAAGAGAAGAAACTCTGCGAGGCAAAGGTACAGATGGAGATGGATATGCCACATTACAGTGATGCTAACTTCACGATGCGTATGTCTTATGGTCAGGTAGGTGGCTACATGATTGGTGGCTTCGATAGCAACTACTACACTACAGCTGAGAGTATTGTTGAGAAGATGAAGAAGGGTAAGAAACTTGAGGACTATAAGGTTGAGCCTATCATGATGGATCTTATGAGTGCTAAGGACTTCGGTCGTTATGCTGATAAGACAACAGGTAAGATGCAGCTTTGCTTCCTTACCAACAATGATATCACTGGTGGTAACTCTGGTTCTCCAATGTTTGATGGTAAGGGTCGCCTTATTGGTCTTGCTTTCGATGGTAACTGGGATAGCCTTTCAAGCGACATCAACTTCGATCGCAAGCTCGCACGTTGTATTGGTGTTGACATTCGCTTCGTCCTCTACTTGATGGATAAGTGGGGTCACGCTGACCGCCTACTACAGGAAATTAACCCACAGTAAGAGTTACTCTTAATATATTAAAAGAGGTATGTTCAAGAATGAACGTACCTCTTTTATTTTGTGAAGTTGTATCTATAAGTGTATTTATTGACTTTTACAATAAGCATCTAATATCTTTTTTAGATAATAGATAAAAAGATAATCATTAATATTATTAGCAACAAAACATAACAGAATAGTCCCAGTTTATATTCTTTCTTTGTCAGTAATGCCTCTTGTTCTTTCATCTTTCGTTCGGGAAATAGCAGAAACATTAAGAGGTATAAAGGAATAGCAACAATCGCACCTATTAGGTAATCCTCTGATTTTGAGCCTGTATGCCAAAAATTTAATACACTCTGCATATTTAATAAACCAATTATTATAAAGAAACAAAGTGTAAACAGTGCGAGAAGGTTTGTCAAGGTAGCAAAATAAGGAATGCTTCTGTTAGCCCCTCTCATATTAAAACGGTATAAACTGGCTATGATTTTGTACATAGTTATTACTGGAAAAGGTGTAATATAATACAAACAACAGTCGCTTTTCCCCTTTTTAGCCATCGTGTTGAGGCTCCGCACTACTCGTGTTGATGCTCCGCACCAATGGTGCGGAGGCTTAACACCATTCATGAAGATAGCAATGCGCTATGTAAAATAGCATGAATGTATAGGCGATTAGCAAAAGCCTCTCCAATGTTATACGCTAAGTCTCCCTCCCCTTTGGGGAGGGTTGGGGAGGGGTCTTTTACTTCTTTGGTCTACGTCTTGCCCAACCTTCCTCAGAGAAGTCTGGTTCATCGCCTTTCAACTTAGCAGGACCACCCTTCATAAGTTCCTTCCAATCATCTTTCTTGAACTTATGCTGTCCTCCGAAAGGATTTTCATCATACTGGCGACGACTACGGCCCTTGCGCTCACGAGACTCCTGACGGCCCTCGCCACGGCTGCTGTAACCACCACGTCCACCAGTAGAGCGACCATTGCCACCAGCTGAACGACCATTAGCCGAACGACCATGACCACCTTCTTCGGCATCGTTACAACGCACCTTACGACCTTTATAGGTTGCACCGTCCAATGACTGCATCACTTTCTGAGCGTCCTGCTCTGGCACTTCGATGTAGCTCTGCTTAGCAAGGAGGTCGATATGTCCTACCGCCTGCTTGCCATGCACGTTCTTATTGATGAACTGCATCACCTCACCCGGATAGAAACCATCTGCCTTACCGAGATTGATAAAGAGTCGCTTATAACCACTCTCCGCCTTACGTGGACCACGGCTGCGGCTTCCTCTGCCTTCACCTCTTGCACCACGGCTATCTTCACGTGCACTACGTGACGATGGCTTCTCAATCTCCTGAGCATTCTTATAATACTCAAGGAAACGACCGAAGGTTGCAGTTACAATCTTCTTGATGACAACCTCCTTATCGATATACTCGAATTGGCGGTTGATATCCTTCATGTAAGGTGCAATCTGGTCCTCGTCAACGTCTGTCTTCAGAATGTCATCCATTGTCTTAAACAGCTGCTTCTTGCAGATTTCCTCTGGTGAAGGCAGTGTTCCGTCAACAAACTCTTTACTGATTTCGCGTTCAATATTACGTACCTTATACTTCTCGCGTGAGTGAATAATCGAGATAGAAGTACCCTTTTTGCCTGCACGACCTGTACGGCCAGAGCGGTGGGTGTAGTTCTCGATATCATCAGGCAGTCCATAGTTGATAACGTGTGTCAAGTCGTTCACATCCAATCCACGTGCTGCAACGTCTGTTGCAACGAGAATCTGTGTGAGATGTGAGCGGAACTTCTGCATCGTGAGGTCACGCTGCTGCTGCGAGAGGTCGCCATGCAACGCCTCAGCATTGTATCCGTCCTTAATCAACTTATCGGCAATCTCCTGTGTCTCAACCTTTGTACGGCAGAATACAATCGCATAAATCTTTGGATAGAAGTCAACCAATCGCTTCAAGGCAAGGTACTTGTCGCGTGCATTCACCATATAATAAATATGGTTTACACTCTCTGCACCCTCGTTACGGCTACCCACTACAATCTCTTTATAGTCATGTAGATAACCCTTTGCAACACGCTCTACCTCACGACTCATCGTAGCCGAGAATAACAATGTGTTACGATCTTCAGGTACACCGGTCAATATCTCAGTGATACTCTCTTGGAAACCCATGTTCAACATCTCGTCAGCCTCGTCCAAGACAACGTTTCTAACCTTGTCAAGACGAGCCTTACCACGGTGCATAAGGTCAATCAGACGACCCGGTGTAGCCACGATAATCTGTACACCATGACGCAACTGTCGAATCTGTGTATCGATAGACGCACCGCCATAGACAGCTGCGATATGCAGATGAGGGATATACTTACTAAATTCCTTCAAGTCATCGGCAATCTGCAAACAAAGTTCACGCGTAGGACTCAGCACGATAGCCTGCGTCTCCTTGCTGCTTGTGTCAATACGTTGCAGCAAAGGCAAACCGAATGCAGCCGTCTTACCCGTACCAGTCTGTGCCAGTGCGATGACGTCGTTACGATTACCAAGTAAATAAGGGATTACTTCTTCTTGTACAGGCATTGGATTTTCAAATCCAAGCTCACTAATGGCGCGACGAATCTCTTCGCTCACACCTAACTCTTCAAATGTCTTCAAATTCGTTTGTTTATAATTTATTATCCTATATAAAAGGTAAGCTCACCACCAAACGAACCCACTAAAAAGACACTTGCCTGCGACGGGCTTCAACCAGTCAGTACGCAGACTCTCAGGTGGTATGTTACCTTTAATTGGCTGCAAAGGTACGTTAAGAAGTTGAAATGAGCAAATAAAACTCGTTATAAATCAACGAAATGGAAGAAAAAGAAGGATATAGGGTAGAGGAGGCGATGAGAATTCTAAAAAAAAAGTTGATAGATTAAGTATTTTATCATAAGCTATTAAAAAAATACTATGAAAACACTTGTACTGTTATAAAGTCTAAAAGTGTCATCGAATATTCGTGAATTACATTTTTTTTATGTGTTTTTTTTGTAACTTTGCATTGTCAAATAGAAAAATAGTCGTTATTAAAGTTAATTATTTGAGTTAGTACAAGGACACAAAACTTACGTGAGTAAGTTTGATGTTAAACGAAAGGCTTCGCAGTGATGCGAAGCCTTTCTTCTTTTTGTGGGATATGAAGTTGCATCCCAGCCTCACCCCCAACTTAGCCTCACCCCCAACCCCTCTCCGAAAGGAGAGGGGAGTGATTACCACTGTAGGGTGAATATTCTTAGTAGGCTATTGCTATTTAAAGGAATCCATCACCACCCAATATTAAACACCTATCACCCAATATTTAACACCCACCACCCAATAACTAACACTCCATGTAACTGGGTAAAGGAGGCTTTTTCGGGTGTTGAAAAGGTGTTAAAATGCGGCTATCAGTGAAGAATCTATTATCATTTTGGCGGCTGGAGGATGATTTATATAAGTATAGTGAATTTGATAATATTTGAGGATAATTGCTTTGCAGTTTTATCATTTTACGTTACCTTTGCAGGAAACATAAGATAAAAACGTAATATCTATTAAACAATGAAGCATAAAATCGGAAACATTTTGGCGGCAGGCTTTGCGATTGTTGGACTCGCTGCACTGGCAAGTTGTGCGGGAGAAAAGTTCCATGTGACAGGTTCTATTGCAAATGCCAAGGATTCTTTGCTCTATTTCGAGCATAATGGACTTGATGGATTCTCTACTGTTGACTCTGTAAAACTCGATGAAAAGGGAACTTTTTCGTTTTCAGGTGATAAGGTTGAGAACCCTGAGTTCTATCGTCTTCGTATTGCTGGGCAGATCATCAATATTGGTATTGATTCTACAGAGACTGTTGATGTTAAGGCTACTTATCCGCAGATGGCTACCGATTATACAGTGAAGGGTTCCTATGAGAATGAGAAAATTAAGGAATTGGCATTGAAGCAAATTGACTTGCAGGCACGTTGTCAGACAATTCTTGCTGAGCGTCCTGACCTTGCTGACTCAATTATCACTGTGTTGATGAGCGACTATAAGCAGGATGTATCACGCAACTATATATTTAAGGAGCCAATGCGTGCTTATAGCTACTTTGCATTGTTTCAGTATATCGTAATAGGCAATCAGGCACATTTGATCTTTGACCCATCCAGAGATGTGGCGGATAATAAGGTGTTCGGTGCTGTTGCCACCAGTTGGGATACTTATTATCCAGAGTCAAAGCGTACGCAGAACCTCCATAATATTACCATTAAGGGGATGAAGGACGAGCGTATTGTGAAGGCACAGAATAGGCCTGTGGAGATAGAAGCAAAGGAATTGGGGGTTGTTGACCTTCCATTGCGTGACAACCGTGGTGTAGAACGTCATCTGACAGATTTGAAGGGTAAGGTTGTTTTGCTTGACTTCCATGTTTTTGCTGCAAAGGGTTCTACGGAATACATTATGCAGCTACGCGAACTTTACAATAAGTATCATGACCGAGGTTTGGAAATCTATATGGTTTCATTAGATGATAATGCTCACTTCTGGAAGGAGCAGGTGGCTAATCTGCCATGGATTAATGTTTATGATGATACGGGTATCAGTAGAGCTTATACCGCTCCTGCACAGTCTTTCCCAATCATTTATCTCATTGATCGTGGTAATAACATAGTGAAGAACCCTTCACAGATTACGAATCTTCAGCAAGAGATTGAGAACTTGTTGTAACGTTTGAAACTTGTAAGAGTTTAATTAGTATAAAGCATAATAAAAGAGGATGTAACACACATCCCTCTTTTATTATGCTTTATATATTATTTCCCCCAAAACGTGTCGTCTATTTGTACTTCTACAGCCTGCTCTATGTCATCTTTAAGGTTACAGAAGAAGTCTATACCAGTGCGCTCTTGAAGCTCCTTGATGGTGATGTATTCAGGTTTACTTCCCTTGTAGTGTGGAGACCAAATACCAAGTGCACGATAGGTACTTGTGTTTTTGTCGTAAGCAAGTAGTGCCATATAGAAGAATTTAGGCACGATGCCATGAAAACTAATATGCTTGTGGCTCCCCTCCTTTATTTCTATTTCTTTCAAATCATCTTCATTGCAGATATATTCATCCTTATCAATGGTTGCTGCCTTTACAACGTAGAGGGTATCACATCGTCCTGCCCAATTACGCACCCTTTCTTCAAGCCTTGACCATATACCAGCATTATGTCCTTGTATTTGTGGTTGCATATTCGTCAAATAGAATGTTTGTTCATTTTGGGTAGCAGAATAGACTCTGTCACCTGATGGACAGAGGTGTCCTTTGCTAAATCCACTCCCTTTGTAATCTTTAAGAGAGGTTTGTTCGTTCTCAGGAATATTTGGGTCTGGTTGGAACTTATTTTTTCTTTCTGTATTTTTCCCCTGATGAATATCATACATCTGATAGCAGGTCCAACGGTTTGCTTTGAGTTCAGCGTCCCATTCTAACGAGTAGTTAATCAGTCTTCCCAGTTTATTCTCTGTGGTATAATGTGTGATTTCGTAGGTCTTATTTGTTCCTTGATAGAAACGTGGGAATTCTAATCGCCATCCTTCAGAATTCTTTTTTAAGTCATCCTCTGTGTTGCGATTAGCATTGTTGTTTATTGGGTTAGGAGTTGGAGTAGGGGGTGGTGTAACACCTTCAGTGATTGTATAAGCAATCTGAGAAAAGAGAAAGTCCTTTGATACAGTTTCACCCTTAGGATAGATTTTGATACCGACACCCTCAATGATAGTAAACCTATCAATGCTTTCACCTATGACGTAGGTATGTACGTCACCAAGCTTGGTGGTAATAGTGATTGTCTGTTTCTTGTTTTGTGCTGATACTGCTAAACTAATAAGCAGTAACAGTGAAGTGAGAATATTCTTTTTCATACTAAATCCTTCTTAGTTTTGGTAGTTTTCATCTTCTGTATTCCAGAGGCTGGGCTTTGCACATCCGTTGTCCCAAGTATTACCAGCTCCATGGTCATTTTCTGTTTTTACTTCTGTTCCACTCTCATTTACATCCTTACTGCCCATAATGAAATTTGTTGTATCAGCCAGAATGATAGTAATGGCGGGAGTCAGATAGTTCTTTTTCTTCATAATAATGTGTCTCTTCTTAGTTTATGATTAGTTTACGTCCATTTACGATATAGATACCCTTTGGTAAGTTATTAATACTGCTGCCCATGTACTGCCCCTTTAGGTTATATACTTTAAGTGAGGTTGGTGTAGTAAGTATTTCTGGGTTGCTGATACCTGTCGCTTCACCGAAGAAGGCAATCTTGGCTCCAGTGGTAGTAGGTACGCGATAGAAGGCACGTAAT
Organism: uncultured Prevotella sp.; assembly: GCA_927910885.1. Lineage (GTDB taxonomy): Bacteria > Bacteroidota > Bacteroidia > Bacteroidales > Bacteroidaceae > Prevotella. The sequence continues at coordinate 27,385 of CAKMOD010000059.1, forward strand.
CCTTTGAGTAGATTAGCCTTATTATCAGTACTTGAAGGGTAATAAAGGTTTCCGTCTTTTGCAAGATAGCGTTCTGTCTTATTGAGGGCAAGTGCTGTTGGTTCATAGATAGCCACAAAGTTGAACTGACCATCGTTTGACTTGATTGTCTTTGCCTTTGTTGCTTTGAGTGTCACGCTCTCAAAGGTAGGGTCTTTTATGTCCCACTTTATGATATAAGGTACACCAGCCTCAATGAGTGATTGTTCTTTTTCAAATATCATGGTACTACCTTCTACTTTTCCTGTAAACTTAGCTATCTCAACATTTTCCAAGGCATCGTATTCAATATCGAAAGGAATAGCAAATGTGTTCCAATGACTGGCAGAGAGTGTACGCTTTAGGCGAACAGCTGCATCTATGATGTCATTTTGAGGTGATACAAAAGGCTTTTCATCATCAATGACGAAGACAACTGCACGCTGCCCATTTTGATACATTGGGTTGATTTCATGCTTTGCACCATTAGGTATTGCAATACCAGCAAGGTCAATAATAGCTCCGTTATAAGGCTCTGTATATTTATCTTTGCTGGTAGTACTATTGAATCGATTGTTAATGACAATTTCCTCTTGTGTGGTAAGTTGTTCGTTGATGATTTTCTGATTCTTCAAGAGAACCCAATCGGCAATATTATCATTATATTCAGTAGCTTCTATTTCTTTTGGTTGTACATTTACCTCTGTGATAGGATCAGCAATAACGAGTTGTGAAGTATTTGTCTTATCGCTGATAGCCTTAAAACGAGGTATGCCATTCTCTAAAACATATTCACCTGTAATCTGTCCTGCCAAATGTTGATTGTAAGCAAAGGGTATATTAGGGTTGATACCATAGAAGCATATAGCACCAGTGTTATCACGTATATAAATCTCCTGTGTGTCACCTGTTCCGTAAACATGGAGTACACGAGCCATACTACCATTATCACCATCAGTTAAATAGAGTGTAGCGTAGCTTCCTGTTTCTAAGGCTTTGAGGTCTTTGATGCTATTTACTTTGGTAATAGTCTTTTCTGGTTTTGGATTAGAATAGGTAATTGTTATGGTTTTAATGTAATTCCTATCACTTGCCGTGAAGGTCACTGAATTAGTGGGAGTACCACCGTCATTCCATTCTCTTCCATTAAGTTGTCCTTTCTTAGTTGTACTATTTAATTGGGTTCCATTAAAAACAATATTTGTAATTTGGTATCCAGTTGGTACAGTGAAAGTAATGCTACCACCATTTTTATAGAAACGTAGTTCAGTTTGATCTCCAGTTCTCCATATGCGAGTTGGTATTCTTGCACTTGTGCATCTCATCGTAACTTTATCGATAGGGTATTCTCTGTCTTCTACGTTAGTACTCCTTTCTTTCTCCTTACCCTCACCTTTTTCAGGTTTTTTTAAGTTTAATGCATTGAGTCCTTCATCAGAAGAAAAATCAAAAGTAACAGTGTTTGCAAGTGCTCGCAATGGCGATACTAAAACAAACGTTAGTACTAAAATGTGTAAAAAATGTTTCATGCTTTTTGTATAAATAGTATATTGGTTTTTGTTGTCGTATATGAGGTAAAGTTTATATTTCAGGTTTTTACATTTGAACTGTAAAGATAATACTTTTTTAACACATATTGGTCAAAGGATGTAGAATGTTTCATTGTGTAATAGATTTTGCACATGATAGGGTAGAGTATGGTACTTAATATTGAATGAAACGAAAAAAAGGGACACATGTCGTGTCCCTTTTTCATTTAACAACCAATGTCGTTATATATTGTTTTGTTTAAGCACTGATAATTGATCAGTCTTTATGTAGATTCTCTATGTAGCATGTTCTGTACTACGTTTTTGTACGCTTATGCCTTCACAATCATGCAAACAGCGTATGCAGCCATACCATCTTCACGGCCAACAAAGCCCATGCGCTCGGACGTGGTAGCTTTAATAGATATAGCATCGATATCACAACCAATAATATCAGACAGGCATTTACACATAGCAGGGATATGTGGGTTTATCTTTGGACGTTCAGCACATACCGTAGCATCAATGTTTCCTACATGATAGCCCTTTGTTGCCAAGAGATCGATGGTCTTACGAAGAATGACCTTTGAGTCCATGTCTAATGTTTCAGTAGAGGTGTCGGGGAAGTGATAACCGATATCACGCATATTGGCTGCACCGAGTAGTGCATCGCAGATAGCGTGAATGAGTACGTCGGCATCACTATGTCCAAGGAGTCCGAGTGTATGTTCTATCTTGATACCACCTAAATATAGGTCACGTCCTTCAACGAGTTTGTGTACGTCGTATCCCATTCCGACACGGAACGATGGGATGGGTTGAGTAGAATTGCTCATAATAATGGGAACCTTCCCTGGCTCTTCTAAAGTAGAGGATGTTTTATGCAGGGGATAGGTTCTTATTGGCTTATATAAAAAGTCTTATAATACTTATGTAAAGAAGATTACTATCAAGGATTTTGCTAATGGTAGTAATCACTCCCCTCCCATTGGGGGAGGGGTTGGGGGAGGGAACAGTTGTTTGTTTACCTCCTCTTAAACAAATCCTTGATACCATCCATGTCAATGATAGAGAGAAACGGAGTGTCTGATCAAGTGGGTTGTTCTTTGCCGTTGCTATGACATAGCCAGCATCTAATGCAAATACATTCATTTTGAAGCCTGCACCGACAGTGAAGTACTTGCGGTTTCCTTTGTTCTCGCTTTCGTGGTGGTAACCAGCACGGAGTGAGAACTTATCATTATAAGTATATTCTGCACCTAAGCTCCACTGAATCTCCTGTAACTCTTCAGAAGCACCATTAGGTGCATCACCGAAGCTCTTGAAGATACCAGAGATAGAAGATACATCATAGTATTCCTTTTGAAGACGGTTGTCATAATCTACCTGTGTTTCATCAGCCTTGCGCTTTGGATAGGTAGGAACTAACAACTTATTCGCATCAGCAGCAATTGTAAAACGGTTGAATTCATCGATAGGAATCATCAGCGAAGCACCTAAACGAAGGTTGGTTGGGATGAACTCAGAGCGGTTGTCACCACCGAAGGTAATCTTTGAACCGATGTTAGAGATATTCATACCTAAACCCAACTGGCACTCACGCTCACCGATATTGATATAGTTCTGATAATAGCAAGACAAGTCAGCAGCAAAGGCAGAACCTGGTGCGGTATCATCTGTATAATTATAGGTAAGGTCTGAGTATATCCAACGTACAGCAGCACCTAATGAGAAATGTTCACTCAACATCAGAGAGTAGGCCACGTCCATTGACATCTCGTAAGGATTAATGGTCATATTAGAACCATCAGTCATTTGTACCTCACCCAAAGAGAAGTAACGCATAGAGGCAGATACAGCACTGTAATCACCGATACGATAGTAACCGGCAAGATAAGCCAAGTCGATATCGCTCACCAACTGGCGAAGCCAAGGGGTATAGTTCAGGGAAACACCCGCACGAGAAATATTAAAAGGATATTTTGCAGGGTTCCAATACTGTGAGTTCACATCAGGGTCTGTAGCTGCACCAACGTCACCCATACCTGCAGCACGTGCGTCTGGAGCGATTGACTGTGAAGTAACTGATGTGTTGACAGGGTTAAAAATGTCTTTCTTATCCTGAGCGAAAGCGGTAGTCGAAGCAAATACCGTCAGTGAGAGGATGGCTATGCGAAGCTTATTAATCATTCTATTTTAATTGGATTGCTTATTAAATGTTGCTATATGGATTGAAACGTTCTTTCTGTGTTATTTATTGTCTAAGATAATCAGTTTCTTAGCTTTCGATACCTTTGTAGCACCATTGCTGCTGAGGCGTACTCGATAGAGATAAACACCAGTTTGGAGTCTTGCTCCATTCTCGACAGTAAGGTCCCAATTGGCTGTAATGGCATTACCTGATGCAACACCAGTCTCACTGCGGTGCCACAGCAGTCGGCCGCTCATATCGAATACTTCAATGTCGATATCCACGTCTGAACCAATGTAGTTGTGGGTAACAATGAACGTTGTCTCTGTCTTGGTAGGGTTTTTAGAGGCATTGACACTGTAAATTTCTGGTGCCAGTCCCTTAACAACCTTGAACTGAAGTGTGACAGTTGAAGGGTTGTTCTGTATGTCCCACGCACGGAACTGCAGAGTGTGTGGTCCCTCAGAAAGCTCTGGTAAACTAAAACCTGTTGTTCCAGAGGTATAGCTACCGAAGTCATATCGGAAGTTATCATTTAGAATATAGGTCTGTGTCAGCTTTCCGTCAATGGTCAGCTGCATATCATGTCCGATACCATTACCAGAAGCGTTAATACCGTCTTTATCTGTTATCTGTGCAAAGAAGTAAGGGGTACTGTTGACCTCACCACCATTGACAAATGAAGGAGAATTGAGATAAGCATAGATAGACGGACCAATAGAGTCGTTGTACACAATCTCAGAACCATCAATCGTGAAGCCCTCCTCATGTCCTTGTGCCATGAGAGTATGGCTGTCGTTAATGGCAGATAGATTCATCAAGCCTGTACCTGCTGCATAGTTGATGTCACGTGGTACGGCAAAGGTGAATGTAAACTCACCATTCTTGATACTGTCTGTACCATTGTAGAGTACTTTCTGGCGGTCGTAATACTGGAAAGCCCTTGCAGATGTATCTTCCTGCTTCTTGCAAGTAATAAGCTCCTTTGTGTCACGCACGGTAGCAGTAAGTAGTCCCTTGAAATCACTTTGCTTACTGCCGTTCTTTGCTAAGTACCCTTTGATAGTAACTACGGAGCCACCTTTGAGTACAACAGAGCCCGTTGTGCTTGGTGTTTGTCCATTGATAGTCTCGACTTTGACCTCTAATGTAGGGAGATTCAATGCGAGGGCAGGGTCGCCCAATAAAGCATATTGAAGTTTGTTAGGTGTAAGGTCGCTATTAGAATTAATCAACTCGCATTTAGCCAGACGCTGTGCTTCGCCCAATGTGGTAGGCTTACCATTGTAAAGCTCAATATATGCTTGAGGAAGGCAGTATTGATAGCCTTGTTATAGTAAGCATATACCGTACGAGTAGTACCCCAGAAAGCTACTGAGCCACCTTTCTTGTTTAGCATGGCAGCTTCACCAATAGTTGGGATGGTACCATCGTATGGCATGATATCACAACTGGCAGTAATCCAAAGAGGCAGATTAGCGTTGGTAAAGTTAGCATAGTCGTTGAGACGTAGTACTGCTTCATGAGAAATCTGGTCTTCTTTTCCATGACCAGCATAATCCATGATAAGTGCACCTTGTGCTTGTTGCTGTTTAATAATAGTGCTTACTTCTGGGTAGCTATGGCCTGTTGCGGAAGACGTTCGTGTATAAGCATCCCACATAACTTTCTTTACCTGATAGCTTGGGTAAAGTCTCATGATGGTTTCTGCCGTCTCATTGACGTCGTGCATGTGGAGATTATTGTTGCCATCATCGCCCATGAACATAAGAACATTCTCCCAACTTCCACCATTCTTGTTCTCTGCATAGTTGATAGTCTTATCGACTAATATCTTTGCATCTGATATGTCTGTAACTGGGAAACGCCCTACTCCGAGGTCTTCTTTGTCACGTCTTAACAAATCTCCTCCCTCACCATCGTCCATCAAAGTAAACCAACCATCATTGACATAGCAATCGGTCTCGCTGAATGAGTTTTCACTCTCGTATGCAAGAAGATAATCGTCAGGATTAAGGTTACGACAAGCACTGGTCACCATGCGGTTATCCCATACACAGTCACCAAAGAGTAGGAGCGACTGTGGAAGATTGGTACTGGTAGAACGGTCGTAAAGCATCTTCATGTAGCGACGATAAGCCATTGCATCAGGTGTTCCACTGGAGAACTCATTATAGAGCTCGTCTGCTGGAACAATACGTACTGAAATATTATCATGTGTCCGATGGAAGTCTGCTAAACGTTCTGCTTGCTTCAATAGCTTCTGACTTGTTGGTATGATGATTACCATATTGACAGGCTCATCAGCATGAAGGTCCTGATTGGTTATGTTATAAACATATTCAGGAGCTGGGAAAGATGCCTTCAATGAAGGTGCTGGCGCAGGAGTAGGGTAGGTCATGATGAGGTAGTCAAGACGTGCTGGACCACCTGATATGGTTGTCAGTTTGATACTGTCAACGGCATGAAGTGTGTTGAGAGTATAGGTCCTGACTTCTTCATATCCTTTGTCAAAGGATTCTTGTGGTGTGACTCTTATGTCGCCAAGATGTTGACCGTTTGCTTCTACCTTTACAACTGAAGTATAAGTACCTGTTGTTACGGCTACCGTTAGTTTTGCATTTGTAGCACGTGCTTTGTTTGCTAAAGTGAATACTTTACCTTCGTTCAGTTTTAATGGAGTTTCTTCAAAGAGGTTTCGACCTCCGTGATACCAACTGAAGTTATCTACCTCATGCAAACTATGATAATCGCCTGCAGATGGATAGAAACTACTGAGGAAGGTGGTGCTATCTGCAATAGTTGCAGGCGCACTATTATTTTCCTCGGTCAGGAAGTAATAACCATAGTTAGAATAAGGATTGCGGATTCTCTTTACGGAAGTATTACTTTCCCAGCTAACAGGACCATGTGCGTAGAAGAGTCGTCTTCCATTGCTATTGTAGGTGGGAACTTCCTTTAAGTCATCATGTGAAGTAATGTAATCAGCTGTGAGAACCTCCTTCTGTAGGTTCCCTCCATAGCCATAGATTTTCACTTTATCAATGTTAGAGAAGCCCGCACGGCGGATTAGGTCATTGGTTAATTGATAGACACCATCAGCGGGAACACGAATCTTCGCCCACTTGCCACTGGCAAGAACGGAATGTTCTGCATAGCGATTTGCTGCTGTAGATGTCGACACACCACCTGTACGAGTTTCAACTCCTTTAGTCTTTTTTGTCGTTGTTTTCTTAGGTCGAGACGTAAGGGCTATCATGAAACTGACGAGAAACTGTTTTTTTCCATTGCGCTGAACGATTGGCGTAAGAGATATCTCTAATACACCACGCTTGCGTTCCACAGTCATATGCTGATGTATCTCTGGTAGTGCAGGAGGGACAACACTTGTCAACGCGTTATAGCGTTCAATGTCTGTCTTGTTCATATCAATGAACTCTGGGTAGCGTATCTCTAATTCGTAGATAGAGTCAGCGTACTGTTCACCAACAGGGATAGCATAACGGAAATGTGGCAATAGCGAGTCTATTGTCACATCTTGAACCGTTAGGTTGAAAAATCTTTGCTGTTGAGCTGATAGTTTTATACAACCCAACAGTAGTATGAAGCAGAGTATTGCTGAACGTTTCATTATCAGCTTGTTGATTCCTTTCGTCATTTTATTGATGTATTCCTCCTTAAGTCTTTTGTCTGTTATACCCTCTGTTTGGTTTGATTATTTGAGCGTATTTACTTGCAATTGAAGTCGAGGACTTTTCTTTCCTCTATATATCCTTCCAGATGGTCGTTGATATGAACTGGTCCACAACCTGATGGGCAGCCAGTGTAGATGATGTCACCAGTCTTGAGAGTGAAGTAGCGACTAATGTAACTGATTATTTCATCTATTTTGTATAGCATATCAGTTGTACATCCCTCCTGCACGGTCTGTCCATTGATATCAAGGTGGAAACGGAGTCGTTGTATATCAAGGAATTTATCCTTTGAGACCCATTCGCCTAAAGCAGCCGAACCATCAAAACCTTTACAGAGGTCCCATGGTAGTCCTTTTGCTCTTAGCTTTTGCTGTAATTCTCGTGCAGTGAAGTCAATGCCTACTGTCACTGCGTCGTAGTATCTATGGGCGAAACGCTCAGAGATTGTCTTTCCCAATTGACAGATACGCACCACGAATTCCGTTTCATATTCAATCGTTCCCAAGTCATCGGGTATGAAGAAAGGCTTTTGGTCTTTCAGTAGGGCAGAGTCTGCCTTAGTGAAGATAACCGGTCCTTCCTTTGTAGATAACGTTTCGTTTAACGATTTATTATGTTTGGCATAATTCATGCCGACTGCAAAGATTTTCATTGTTGGTAGTTTTAGGAAATTATTGGGCTTATTGGCCCAATTAGCCTTATTAGTCTAATTAGTCCTAACTTCTAATAAAAGAGAGTTGCAGGAGCCTAATGGCTTTCCTGCAACTCCCATATCTTTCTTCTTAAGAAGCTCTGTGATTACTCTGCAGAGAGAGTGAAGCGCTTGTAAGCAACAATCTTAAGATCCTTGCTCTGAGCCTTAAGCCACTCGCTAACGCTCTGCTTGTCGCCATCACCGAACTGGAACTCCTGATCAACGAGGCAGTTCTCCTTGAAGAACTTGTTCAAACGACCCTTAGCGATGTTCTGAATCATATCCTCGTTGAGGTTTGCAGCCTTCTCAGCAGCTACAGTGTTGCGGATTTCGATAGCCTTATCAGCTTCCTCACGAGTCAACCAACCTTTCTTGATGTTAGACTCAATGTGGTCATCGCTGTCAACGAGGTTAGCGTTGATACCTGCCTTCTTGATAGCAGCAACAACAGCCTTCTCAATCTGCTCTTCCTTAGTCTTCTCAACAGCAACCTTGAACTCCTCATCCTTAACTGACTGTGGAATAGATGCTTCGTCAAGAGCAACTGGCTTCATAGCTGCTACCTGCATAGCTACCTTGTGACCAGCATCCTCGTTGTTCTCGTTGAGCTGAACGATAGTTGCGAGAGTGTGCTTGTTCATGTGGTCATAAACAGAGATGTTCTCACCCTCAAGGAAGTTGTAGCCGTCAAGTTCCATCTTCTCACCGGTAACACCAGAACGCTGCTGAACAGCAGTAGCAGCATCCTCGCCGTTAGCGAGCTTAAGAGCCTTAACCTCATCAAGGCTCTTGCACTTGTTAGCAACAGCAGCGTCCAAAATCTCCTGAACGAGGGCAATGAAGTCCTGACCGTTAGCAACGAAGTCTGTCTCACACTTAATAGCAACCATAGCAGCAAAGCCGTCTACCTGCTTAACGAGTACACAACCGTTTGATGTCTCACGGTCAGAACGCTTAGCAGCGATAGCCAAACCACGCTCACGGATTAATTCCTTTGCTTTGTCATAATCGCCTTCAGCCTCTGTGAGTGCCTTCTTTACGTCAGCCAGACCTGCGCCAGTCATAGCGCGGAGCTTCTTGATATCTTCAATAGATACAGCCATTTTTTGTTTTCCTTTCTAATATTATTAAATATTGTGGGCGTTGATGAGGGATAATAAACTTCACGTATTATAAATAATATAGAAGCTCATTAGCACTCACCAGCGCCCACTATGTTTCATTTAATTACTCAGCAGCTGGTGCCTCGTTCTCAGCCTTTGGAGCCTCCTCTGTCTTACGAGCTGCACGCTTTGGCTTAGCCTCAGCAGCCTCTTCAGCCTGCTCTGCAGCAGCCTTCTCGTCAGCCTTCTCAGCCTTACGCTCCTCAAGACCCTCTGCGATAGCACCGCAGCAAGCAGCGAGGATAGCCTCTACAGAATCCTTAGCATCATCATTAGCAGGAATGATGTAGTCGATGTTCTTAGGATCAGAGTTGGTATCAACGATACCGAATACTGGAATGCCGAGACGGTTAGCCTCCTTAACAGCGATATGCTCCTTCATTACGTCAACAACGAAGAGTGCAGATGGCAAACGAGTCAAGTCTGAGATAGAACCAAGGTTCTTCTCGAGCTTAGCGCGCTGACGTGAAATCTGCAAAAGCTCACGCTTAGAGAGGTTAGAGAATGTTCCGTCGTTCATCAACTTGTCAATGTTCGTCATTTTCTTCACAGCCTTACGGATGGTTGGGAAGTTGGTCAGCATACCGCCAGCCCAACGCTCGTTTACGTATGGCATGTTAACAGCTGCAGCCTTCTCAGCTACAACTTCCTTAGCCTGTTTTTTAGTAGCGACGAACAAGATCTTCTTACCACTCTTAGCGATACCCTTGAGTGCCTCAGCAGCCTCGTCAACCTTAGCTACAGTCTTGTGAAGATCGATGATGTGGATACCGTTGCGCTCCATGAAGATGTAAGGAGCCATAGCTGGGTTCCACTTGCGACGGAGGTGGCCAAAGTGACATCCTGCCTCCAATAACTGGTCAAAATTTGTTCTTGACATTTTGTTTGTTTTTACTTGTTTACTTTCTTTTGAATTCTTTTTTGGCGAATGAGCTTCACCATGCTTTGTTAGAATCAACTGACGGGTAGTCCCCCGATAAGGAATCGCGTCAGTTTAGATACTAAACCATCTCCTTTGAACTTTGAACTAATCCTTTGAACTTTGAGGTTTGAAATTTGAACTTTAGCCTTTCAGCTCTTAACTTTGAACTTTAAGCTTTGAGCTTTGAACTTTTCCTTTCTGCTTTGCTTTATTCTTTTATCAAACAAAACATATCATAAAGTTCAAAGTTCCAACTTCAATGGTCAAAGTTCCAAGTTCCAAAGGAAAATATTAACGCTTACTGAACTGGAAGTGAGCACGAGCCTTTGGCTGACCTGGCTTCTTACGCTCAACAGTACGGCTGTCGCGTGTCAGGAATCCCTGGTCCTTAAGTGCTTTCTTATCTTCAGCGTTAACCTTAACCAATGCACGAGCGATAGCAAGACGCAGTGCCTGGCTCTGACCAGTAAAGCCACCACCATCGAGGTTGGCCTTAATGTCATACTGACCTTCTACACCGAGCAACTGCAGTGGCTGCTTAACCACGTACTGCAGGATAGCTGATGGGAAGAATTCAGTTAAATCTTTCTTGTTGATAGTGATCTTACCGGTACCCTCTGAGAGGTAAACACGCGCTACAGCGCTCTTACGGCGACCAATTGCATTAATTACTTCCATCTTTCTCCTTATTATTTATACTGGTTAATATCAATTGCCTTTGGCTTCTGTGCCTCAAGACCGTTGAGCTCTGTACCTTCGATAACATAGAGGTTATCCAACAGATGACGACCTAAAGGACCCTTTGGTAACATACCCTTAACAGCATGACGAATCATCTTGTCAATACCGTTCTTACGAGTACGAAGCTGTGCAGGAGTGTTGAAACGCTGACCACCAGGGTAACCAGTATAACGTGTGTAAACCTTATCAGTCTCTTTCTTACCAGAGAATACAACCTTAGCTGCATTGATAATGATTACGTTGTCACCACAATCTACGTGTGGAGTGAAAGTTGGCTTGTACTTTCCGCGAAGAAGCTTAGCTACTTTAGAGCAAAGGCGACCTACAATCTGATCGCTTGCGTCAATAACGACCCACTCTTTCTTAGCTGTTTCCTTGTTTACGGAAATAGTCTTGTAACTTAAAGTGTCCATTCTAAAAAATTAATAATTTTACTACTAAAAAACGTTTTCTATTTCTACGACTGTGCTTGTCCTAACCATGCTGCCCGGCCAAAGACAACACTATTAACACGTATCGTATGGGGTTCTAAGAAAATCCCCCTTTAATAATCGGACTGCAAAGGTACTTATTTTCAACCTTATATAATTGTTTTGAATGGTAGGATTGTATGTAGTTTAGGATTATTTAACTAAACTGCTTGTTGAGTTCACGCTCTTTTGAATGTTTGTAAAAGCTTAAAAATAATCCAGACAGGTGAAAAATAGTGAAAATATATAGAGGGTTATGATAGTTTTGTTTATTTTTGTATCGTTAAAAAGTTAATCCTTATATCTTAAAAGAATTATATAAGCAATTTTGCTTATTATATAAATAGGTAAAACATAGAACATAAATAATATAACAGATTAAACAAAGATGAAATTTAAATCTATTTTGTTAGGTATGGCTTTGGCCTTCAGTCCTGTATTCGGTTTTGCCGATAATAATATCAAAATGGTTGTTGGAACCTATACTGATGCAGGTAGTCAAGGATTATATTCATTCTCTTTTGATCAGTCTACAGGTAAAGCTTCGGGGATTACTTCGTTGAACGTAGACAATCCTTCTTATTTTACTTTCAGTAAGGATGGGCGTAATATCTATGCTGTTAGTGAGAAGAATAATGCGACAGCTGTTCTCAATTGTATTGGTTATGACCCTGTAAAAGGAACTTTTGCTTTTAAGAATTCACAGTTGACGCATGGTGGTGATCCTTGTTATGTAGACACAGATGGCAAGATTGCACTAACAGCTAACTATTCTGCGGGTACAATCTCTGTTTTTCCAATTCTTAAGAATGGAACACTTGATAAGTCGTTGCTGCAGTTGGGTAGTGTGAAAGGTGGACCTGATCGTTCACGTCAGAACACACCTCATGCGCATTGTGCTATCTTTGCTCCTGATGGTTATATTCTTACAACTGACTTTAGTGGCGATCGTATTCTTTGCTTCTCTTACAATAAGCGTGATAAGAAGTTAGAGAATCATGGTATTGCTGCCCATGTAAGTCCAGGCTCTGGTCCACGTCATCTTGTTTTCTCTCCTAACGGCAAGTATGCTTATCTTATGAGTGAGTTGTCTTGTAATGTAACTGTTTATACTTATAAGGAGGGTAAGTTAAAGGAACTTCAGACCATCGCTGCCGATAATGCTAATGCACGTGGTGGTGCTGATATCCATGTTAGCCCCGATGGAATGTTTGTCTATGCCAGTACACGTTTGAGAGGCGATGGTATTACTATTTTCCGTGTCAATAATAATGGTACATTGACTCGTATTGGTGCGCAGTTTACAGGTACACATCCACGTAACTTTGCGATTACTCCAAATGGAAAGTTTCTTCTTGTTGCTTGCCGTGATGATAATTCAATAGAAGTTTACTCACGTGATAAGTTCACTGGTCTGCTTAAGAATACTAATCAGGATATTATCCTTAGCCACCCGGTTTGTGTGAAGTTCTATCCGGAGTAAGGTTCTTTTCGGAGTTAAAGGAGTTAAGGAGTGAAATGGGATTAAGACATTAGTCTTTTTCCTTTCGCTCCTTTGCTGTTGTTAGGAATTAAAGGAGTTAAGGAGTGAAATGGAGTTAAAGACAATAGTCTTTTCTCTTTCATTCCTTTGTTCCTTTATATTACTATTGTTTTAACTCCTTAACTCCCTTTTACTCCTTAACTCCTCCTCAAATCCACTTAACTTCTTAATTCTCAGATAAAAGAAAATGTTAAATATATAAAATATTTACATATGTATACCTGCTATATCAATAATAATACGTACTTTTGCACAAAATTTAATAAATGTATTCAATATGGCTTACTAAAATAACAGAATCTCAACAGATATCTTTAAGGGCTATTCAGTGTTAAAAAGGAATACAATAAACCAACGATTATTATCAAAATTCTATATTACAACAAAGGTTTATGAAGAAGAAGGATTACGTAAAGCCTAATGCACAGGTATTGAGTCTTTACACAGACGAGTTTATGGAGGGTGGCTTCCATGCGCAAAGTGGTATAAAGGGTAGTCTTACCGCTGGTGATGATGAGAGAGATCCAGAGGAGGATAATCCAACAGCATTTTAAGTTTAAGAAAGTTATTTAAAGAAATTTGAAAACAAACCTGTAGGGAAATAATTACCTACATAACAATAACAAATTAATGAAAAAACTATTTTTATTCATTCATCGCTGTTTTTGCATTGCTTTTAACAGGCTGTGCAGACAAGGATGTAGTTGAGTCTGGCTCAACGGATGATAATAAGCCAGGTATATTGGTTTCTGTATCAATGGAAGGTGATATGGGTCAGACTGCACCTGTAAGTCGTGCTATTGGTTACGAAACACGTAACGATGGCTTCCCAACACCTGTTGGTATCTTTAATGACAATGGTACTTCTGAGCTTGCTGATGGTACGAAGGTTCCTGTACTCCTTATCTTTAGAAGTTCAGATAAAAACCAGCCTATAACAAAGGTCGTTACAAAGTGGACCTATAAAAAGGGTGGTAACCTGACATTGGAGCCAAGTGAAAAATTTGAGATGGTTGGTGGTACTGACCTTAGCGTAGGTACTTGGTATGTATGCGGTATCTTAGGTGGTACATTTGATAAAACAGCTGATCAAGTTAAGTTTGATGGCTATGTTGGTGAGCATGCTGTTAATGAAAAGTGGGCTGCTAACATTCCTTATATTTTCGGCTGGCGCAAATTGATAACCAATAAAGCTAAGAGTACTATCAAAGCTGATGAAGCTGTTAAATTCAAGCAGTTTGGCTCTATTGTACGTTTGAACGTTACCAATAATACTGGTTTTAACTTCAAGTATAATGGTGTACGTCTTATCACAAGTAATATTCTTTGCGGTCAGTTTGACTTGAAATCCTTCAATGAGAAAGACAATACTACAGATGGAGGTGTTGTTGAGGCTGCTAAAATCAAAGATACAAAAGATGCTGATATAGCATTTGCTAAGTCTAATTCTTATAAGGAGACTTTTGAGGCTTTTAAGTTCTATCAGCGTGACAAGAATGATGCTACTATTACGCAACTTGCAAGTACAAATCGTTTCCGTATTTATGGCGATTATGTCAAAAACTATACGGATGAGAAAGCTAAAAAACTTAATACAGCACTTTATTATTATGATCATTCCTTCAAGGGTAATAACTTTGAAAAAGTGGATAATGGTAAGGAAGCTGCCAGCTATGTCTATGTATGGATGGCACCACAGGAGCAGGCTATAAAGATTTATAATGGTAATAAAGAAGGTGATGGTGCTTATACAACAAAGAAGGTAGCTAAGACACAGTTTATGTTGATGGCTGTTCCTGAAGGAAATAGCAGCTCTGGTAAGGTTGTTCCTACTTCTATCAATATGCTTCCTGCATACGGTACGCTCACAACTTATAACTCTGGTTCTAATTATCCAGCTAAGGGTAAGGTTGTTTACAATTTTGCGCCATTAAGTTATATTGCTAAGCGTGATAACTTTGGTTCAGCGTCAGATTTGGCTACTGTTGCTGCTAATGGTAATACTCGACGTTATTATTATACAGATATTCTGAGTAACCTGCCAAGTATTCCATCGGATTACCAGTTTGCAAATCATGAGTATTGGCGTTGTATTATTCCACAGTTCTATGGTTTTAGTGGTTTCCGTACAGATAATTCAGGTAATTTGAGATATAATTTCTCTATGGGCTTTGTTTCGCCTGCAAAACATCCGGAATGGTCAGAAACAAAACTTGTGTTCCATTCTTACTCTAAGGGTGTAAAGGTAAATGGCAAGACTATAGCCTATATGTTAGGTATGTCTAAGGCGCCTGATTACATCACTAACACTGGAGAGGGACAGGCTTATCAAGGTTATGCAAAAGTGCCTTTGACAGGAGTTTCTTCAGGTTTGAATGTATCTAAGTGGGTTGAGAACAATGACTACCGTTATACAATTCGTTGGGAAGATAAGAATGGTGCAGCTGTACTTACACAGCGTTACCTTGGTCCACGCTTTGTTCTTGATATGGACGATATCGATAATGAGGATTTCTGGGCAGCTCCAAATAATAGCACGACTTATCCGACTGATGTAACGCGTATTTTCCCATACACTGGTATAAATAATGTAGTACAATCTAAACCTACCAGGGAGAGTATAGATCAAGAAGGTCAAACATGGTGGTACTTTGATAATAGTTCGGTAGGAAAGTGTACGCAGTATTGGACACCTGACGATGCTTTGTCTGGAGGACGCTATTTTATTACAACAAATACTGGTGGTTATCAGCAGGATAGTCAGCAGAAGGCTCCAAAGCAGTCTGTGACTTTCAAGGGTCCATCTGATCAGGAGAATGTCAGCTGTTTTATGAATTACTATCTTTATGTAAATCCTCCATACAAGCAGAATGAAGATCCAAGACCGTATGTGAATGACTCAAGATACCAAAAGAATTATAGGAGCGCAGCACCTGTTCGTTTGTGGAGAAAGAGCACACCGCTTGCTGACTAATAAGAAAAAGATTTAATTCATCTATATTGTCAAGTATCTGTGATATCCGTAGGGACATCACAGATACTTTTTTATGTCGCTTTGTGTCGTTGTGTTGATACTCCGCACATATCGTGTTGATGCTCCGCACGAATGGTGCGGGGGCTTAGCACGAGTGGTGCGGAGGATTAAACACATTGTTATATATAGACGAGAAAGGGACAAATTGCTTGCAAATACAAAAGAAAGGATGTATCTTTGTTGCAGTAACTCGGGTGCAACCATTACGCAGCATCCTAATAGGAACGCCATAACTGAAAATAACTATGAACAAAAGAAATCTTTTCCTTTATGCAGCCTTGACAGCTCTTTCCGTATCGGCTACGGCACAGACAATGAACATCACACGTGTTAGAGATACGACGATTGTGAAGATAATAAAGTCGCCACAGTATCTTCTCCTTCCGATTGAGGAGGGGAAAGACGAGGCGCAGGTGATGCTCGACAATGGTAAGAAGACTGATACGTGGATGGATGTAAGGCTGTCGCAGAGCAAGACGGACTATTATGTGCCTTTCAAACTCAATAAGGGTAAGACTTCTGTTGTCAAGATTCTAAACTTAAAGGAGGATGCTTTGACCTTGAAGAAAGGACAGCTGAAACTCTCTGATGTTTGGGATGTGACCAATACCGACTTCTATCGTCCTTCTTATCATCATAGTCCTTCCTATGGATGGATGAACGACCCTGTTGGTATGTTTTATAAAGATGGTGTCTATCACCTCTGTTATCAGTATAACCCCTATGGCTCTATGTGGGGAAATATGCATTGGGGACACGCTATAAGTCATAATCTTATTTATTGGAAAGAGGTAGAGCCGACGATTCACCGCGACCCTATGGGGCATATTTTCTCTGGTAGTACGGTAATAGATAAGAAGGGTACGGTTGGTTATGGTAAGAATGCGATTATCTCCCTTTATACCTCCGATAGCAAGGAGAATGCACAGACGCAATGTATGGCTTATAGCACCGATGGCGGTTATACTTTCCGTAAGTATGAGAAGAATCCAGTTTTGAAGCCTTTTGATGGTGTGAAGGATTTCCGAGACCCAAAGGTCTTCTGGTATGAGCCACTTCAGAAGTGGTATATGATAGTTTCTGCCGATAAAGAAATGCGCTTCTATTCGTCGCCAAACTTGAAGAACTGGACCTATGTAAGTGCTTTCGGTGCAGGTTATGGTGCACAACCTAACCAGTTTGAATGTCCCGATTTCTTCGAACTTCCCGTTGATGGTAACCCGAATAAGAAGAAATGGGTGATGATTGTGAATATCAATCCGGGCTGTCTCTTTGGTGGTAGTGCTACGGAGTATTTCGTTGGTGACTTCGATGGGACGAACTTCACCTGCGATAGCGACCCTTCTGTGGCTAAGTTCCTCGACTATGGTAAGGACCATTATGCCACTGTTACCTTCTCAGGCGTTAAAGACCGTGTGTTGGGTATTGCGTGGATGAGCAACTGGCAGTATGCTAACGTTACTCCTATTCGTCAATATCGTGGTGCCAATACGCTTCCACGTGAGTTGAAACTCTTTACAGGTAAAGATGGACAAATCTATATGTCTTCTAATGTTGTGCCAGAGGTAGTCTTATTAAGAAGGAAGTATAAGCGCTTACCTAACCTGCTTATTGCTCACGAACGGGACGCAGAGAATGTATCAGTCAGCAAAGAGAATGCTTTTGAATTAGAGATAGATGTAACACCGAATAAGGCAGCTAAGACTGGAATTGTACTTTATAATGATAAGGGAGAGAAGGTAGATATCTACTTTGATTTAAAGGCAGGACGACTTGTTATGGATCGTACGGAGAGCGGAAAGGTTCAGTTTGGTGAGAAGTCAGAACCTCATAAGATTGAAACAGACTATGATAATCGTGAGGAACAGAAGGCTTTAGGTCCAATGCGCAAGCTGAACTCTATTAATTATAAGAACGACTTTGCACTTGGCACATGGGCACCATTGAGCCTTTGCAACTCTGAAACCTATCACTTGAATATCTTTGTTGATAAGTGTTCGATTGAAATCTTTGTCAATGGTGGTCGCATTTCAATGACTAATCTTGTCTTCCCAACCGCACCTTATACCTCTATCAAGTTCTATTCTGACGGCAATAGAGCCTCCTTTAAAAACATAAAGGTGTGCGAGTTAGGAATATTGAATCGTTAACAGATAGTCTTTTAACTCTAATCGGTAGGCAGAATCAAAGCATATTTTGCTCTAATTATCGATTTGGGGTTAAAGTAAAGGCTGTGGATATATGTTTTTTGGTTCTTCCGAAATATGGAGTGATAAACTAAAACTCTCATATAATAAGGCACACAGAGGGACGGAGGGGACGGAGCTAAAGGCAATGTCACGAGGTGCCAACGGCACAAAGAGCAACGGAGGTGTAGCATACAGATTTCTGTTAACTTTCGTGTAAATGCTTTGTGCATAAATTCTCTAATAAAGTTTGGAAACAAGCTCCGTAGCTCTACGCACCGACGGTGCCTCCGTGCCTACCAGTGCTTTGTTTTGATAATCCTCCGTACTCTCCATTTCTCTGTGTGACATCTCGCCAAAGACCTAAGCTTAGGCGGATTATTATCACTCCAAAATTCTGAAGACCCTATTTTTTATTAAGAACGGACAAGAATGGAAATGTTAAAAAGATAGTCAACGCTTGCTTAGTAGATACAGAATTACTTACTTCGATACTTGCAAATACAGAAGAAAGAATGTAACTTTGTTGCGGTAAACCTGTATTATCTCAATTGGTTTTGGGATTATATATAATCTACTTGATAATTATGCAGATGAAGCAATGGCTATATGTCGTTTTTCTTACATGGGTGTTTTCAGCCTGTTCGGATAACAACGTAAAAAAATATGTTATAGGAGTATCTCAGTGTTCTGAAGATATTTGGCGCGATAAGCTCAACAACGAACTTGTGATGAGTACCTATCAGCATGATAATGTAACATTGAAATTTGCTTCAGCTAATGATAATGACAGGTTACAGAAACAACAGATTGAACAGTTTATAAAGGAAGGGGTCAACCTTCTTATTGTTTCTCCCAATCAAATTCATACGATTTCATCGGTCATCGATAAAGCATACGATGCAGGAATCCCTGTTATCCTCTTCGACCGTAAGACCGATTCAAGAAAGTATACAGCCTTTATAGGGGCTGATAACTATGAGGCAGGACACGAAATAGGCTATTTCATCGGGCAGCAGTTAGAGGGTAAAGGGAATATAGCAGAGATTTGTGGATTACAAGCATCGTCTCCTGCTATCGAACGAAACCGTGGCTTTATGGATGCGCTGAAGAGTTACCCTAATGTAAAGGTCGTGGCTCGTGGGTATGGAGACTGGATAAAAGAAAGTGGTGTCACGGCTATGGATAGTATACTTGTGCAGTCTAAGGAGTCTTTCCAATATGTCTTTGCACAAAATGACCGCATGGCTTTAGGTGCTTTGCAATCTATAAAGAAGCATAAGGTTAAGGGAATAAAAATAGTTGGAATAGATGCTCTTCCTGTACCAGGAGGAGGTATGGAGAATGTTCGTGATGGTAATTTAGAAGCTTCTTATATCTATCCAACCCGAGGTGATTCGGTTATGCAACTCGCGTTGAATATCCTTGAGAAGAAGCCTTATAAGCGTGACAACTATCTAAAAGGTGCATTGGTAACAAAGGCAAACGCTAATGTTTTACTTATGCAAAATGAAGAGATGAACAAGCAGACCGCCCGTCTCAATGCACTTCATGGGAAGGTAGATACTTATTTGGTGCAATATAATCATCAAAAGATGTATATTGTGCTTTTAGTATAATCCTTCTCTTGCTGATAGGTATTATGGTTTATATCTATCGAACTATCCTTATGAAGCGAAGAATAGAGGAAGAAGCCAACAAAGCAAAACTTCAGTTTTTTACGAATATAAGTCATGAATTGCGTACACCACTTACGTTGATAGCTGATCCTGTGAACTATATCATCCATGATGATAACCTTAATTCACAACAACGAAGTATGCTTCAGATAGTACAACGTAATGTGCTTGTCCTGACACAATTGGTCAGTGAAATCCTTGACTTCCGTAAGGTGCAGAATGGTAAGATGGAACTACGCCTCTCCGACTTTAATCTTGCGGAATGTATGAAACAATGGATTAAGCTTTTCAGTGCCTCTGCACAGAAGAAGCATATTGCCATTAGTATGGATGCCCCTGATACAATCATGCTTAGAGCAGATCAAGATAAGATAGAGCGAATCTGTTATAACCTTCTTAGTAATGCCCTAAAATATACGTCTGAAGGAGGGGAAATCTCTCTGATGGCTAAAGAGGAGGGTGGGCGTGTTATGATTAGTGTGGCAGATAATGGTTGTGGCATTTCAAGTGATGAGCTTCCTTATATTTTCGATCGTTTCTATCAAGCAAAGAATGCAGGACGTGGTACGGGTATTGGGTTGGCTATTGTGAAAGCTTTCACAGAATTGCATCACGGAGAAGTAAGTGCTACAAGTATAGAGGGAAAAGGAAGTACCTTTACTATTCATATTCCTGTTAGACAGAAAGGAGAGGTAACTAACCAGCCTACAGAGAAAATAGAACAATTGGTTGAGCCATCATCCGCAGAAGAAGTTCCGAATCAAGCTCGTCATATAGATGAACTTATACAGCCTTATCAAACAGATAAACCAGAGGTGTTAATCATTGATGATAATATCGATATTCGCACTTATTTAAGGTCGGTATTATCCGAAAAGTATAATGTGAGTGAAGCCGCCGATGGAAAAGTCGGTTTGGAACTTGCACGGAAAATAGTTCCAGATATAGTGTTGTCGGACATTATGATGCCTGTGATGGACGGATTAGCGTTTTGTCAACAGCTGAAAACGGATAAAGCTATCAGTCATATACCTGTCATTTTACTAACAGCACGTAGTCTTGATGAGCAACGCGCTGAGGGGTATGAGCATGGCGCAGATGCTTATTTGTCCAAACCATTCTCACTTCGTCTACTCCTTTCACGTATTGATAATCTCATAGAAAGTAGGAAAAAGTTGAATCAAACATGGTCAAAAGGTGTTGAGGACGATGAAATAGGTAATATTTCGAATGAAATTGATAAATCTTTCCTCAAGCAATTGCGAAAGATAATACAAGAAAACCTTGCAAATAGTGATTTAAGTGTAGAGCAGATTGGCGATGAAATCGGACTTTCTCGTGTACAACTTTATCGGAAAGTAAAGGCTCTTACGGGATATTCTCCTGTAGAAATTGTACGTAAAGCTCGTCTCACTCGTGCTCGTCATCTCCTTCAAACGACTGAGCGCACGGTGTCAGAAGTGGCTTATGCTGTTGGCTTCTCTACGCCCAGTTATTTCTCAAAGTGCTATAAAGACGAGTTTGGGGAGAATCCCAAGAAATGATAATGGAATTATGTAATCTGTTTTAAATAAGTGATATAGGTACTTGTGGGTGTGTAAATTTCCTATAACGTGAGGTGTTGAACACTTAAGAAAATGAACGATTTGTCAGATTCGTGAGAATAGACAAATCGTTCATTTATTATTAATATCTTTTTTATGTAACATTTATTACATTCGGAGAACGATTATTATTGGAAAAGGATATCACCATTTCTTATCTTTGCGCCATAAAACCAAAAGAATATTATTTAGTATTACTAACTATCAGAAAGTCATGAAACAATTATTGCGAGTAATCATGAGTCTGTTACTTCTGATGTATTGTGCTGGGGTTATGGCACAAACTGCAGATGTTAGCGGTAAAGTGATTGACGAACAGGGGGAACCTGTTATTGGTGCATCGGTGGTACAGAAAGGTACATCAAATGGTACTGTCACCGATATTGATGGTAATTTCACCTTTAAGGCTCCACAAAGTGCTACACTTGTAGTCTCCTATGTAGGCTATAAAAGTGTAGAAGTAAAGGCTGGTGTCGGAATAAAGGTACAGCTACAAACAAATGCGAGTGAACTAAACGAAGTTGTTGTTACGGGTTATACAACCCAACGCAAAGCAGATCTTACAGGTGCTGTTTCGGTTGTAAGCGTAGATGAATTAGCAAAGCAGAATGAGAACAATCCTATGAAGGCGCTACAAGGTAGGGTTCCTGGTATGAATATCTCTGCAGATGGTTCACCTTCAGGATCTGCTACGGTACGTATTCGTGGTATTGGAACTCTGAATAATAATGATCCTCTTTATATTATAGATGGTGTACCGACTAAGGCTGGTATGCATGAGTTAAATGGTAGTGATATAGAAAGTATCCAAGTTTTGAAAGATGCTTCCTCTGCTTCTATCTATGGTAGCCGCGCTGCTAATGGTGTTATCATTATTACTACAAAGAAAGGTAAGGAAGGAAGAGTAAACGTAGATATTGACGCTTCTATTGCGGCGTCAATGTATGCCCATAAGATGAAAGTTCTTAATGCGAAACAATATGGACAGGTAATGTGGCAAGCTTATGTTAACGATGGTATGGATCCAAATACTAATGGTTTAGGGTATCGTTATGACTGGGGGTACAACGCACAGGGTAATCCTGTGTTGAATAGCATTAGCATGCGTAAGTATCTTGATGGTGCAGGAACAACACCTGCTGCTGATACAGACTGGTTTGATAAGACGACACGTACAGGTGTTGTTCAGAACTATAATGTAGCGGTAAGTAGCGGTTCAGATCGTCATTCGTCTTATTTCTCATTAGGTTATTATAAGAACTTAGGTATCATTAAGACATCTGATTTTGATCGTTATTCAGCTCGTATGAATACTGAATATAAGTTGATAAAAGATGTTTTAACCGTTGGAGAGCATTTTACGTTAAGTCGTACGTCAGAGGTTCAAGCACCTGGTGGGTTCCTTGAGAATGTTCTTCAGTTTAATCCTTCACTCCCTGTTTATACAGAGAGCGGAACTTATGCGGGTCCAGTCGGTGGTTATCCTGATCGTGAGAACCCAGTTGCACGTCTGTATCGTAACAGTGATAATCGTTATATTTATTGGCGTACTTTCGGTGACGCATACATAAATCTTCACCTTTTTAAGGGATTTAATTTGCGCTCAACCTTTGGATTGGATTATGCTCAGAAGCAACAGAGATTCTTTACTTACCCTATAACAGAAGGAACGGTTGCCAATTCAAAGAATGCTGTTGATGCAAAACAAGAACATTGGACAAAGTGGATGTGGAATGCTGTTGCAACTTATAATTTGCAAGCTGGTTTACATCGTGTAGACGCAATGGCAGGTATTGAGTTGAACCGTGAAGATGATAACTACTTCTCTGGTTATAAAGAAGACTTCTTGATTCTTAATCCTACCTACATGTGGCCTGATGCTGGTACTGGCACTGCACAAGCTTATGGTGGAGGAAGTGGATACTCTTTGGTGTCTTATTTCGGTAAATTGAATTATAATTATGCTGACAAGTATTTAGCTTCATTCACCCTTCGTTATGATGGCTCATCACGATTTGGTAAGAACAATCGTTATGCAACATTCCCTTCTGTTTCTTTGGGATGGCGCATTAATCAAGAGAAGTTTTTAAAGAGTGCACAATGGTTGAATGATTTAAAACTTAGAGCATCGTGGGGAGCAACTGGTAATCAAGAGATTTCTAACATCGCACGTTACACCATATATGTTAGTAACTATGGAGTAAATGAAAATGGTGGTCAGAGTTATGGTACATCATATGATATAGCAGGTACTAATGGTGGTCGTCAATTACCAAGTGGATTTAAACGTGACCAACTTGGTAATAATGATATCAAATGGGAAACGACCTATCAGACTAATCTTGGTATAGACTTCTCTATGCTCAATTCTTCACTTTATGGAAGCTTTGACTGGTATTATAAAAAGACTAAGGATATCCTTGTGCAGATGGCTGGTATCGCAGCTATGGGAGAAGGTAGCACACAGTGGATTAATGCTGGTGCTATGGAGAATCGTGGTGTAGAACTCAACTTGGGTTATCGCAAGACAACCAATGGTGGTTTTCATTATGACATAGCTGGTAACTTTAGTACTTATCGTAATAAGATTACAGCTCTGCCAGCAACAGTTGCTGCCAATGGTACCTTTGGTGGTAATGGTGTGAAGAGTGTTATTGGTCATCCTATGGGTGCACAAGTTGGCTATGTTGCAGATGGAATCTTCAAGAGCCAAGAGGAAATAGATAATCATGCGAAACAGGATGGTGCAAAACTTGGACGTATGCGTTGGAAAGACTTGGATGGCAATAACGTTATTACAGAAGCAGACCAAGACTGGATTTATAATCCAACACCAGACTTTTCTTATGGTCTTAATGTGTATCTTGAATACAAAAACTTTGATTTCACAATGTTCTGGCAAGGTGTACAAGGTGTAGATATTATCTCTGATTTAAAGAAGCAGACTGATATTTGGGCTGGTTTAAATATTGGTTTCCTAAATAAGGGTCAACGCTTGTTAGACGCATGGAGTAGTACCAACCCAAATAGTAATATTCCTGCGCTCTCACTATCAGATAATAATAATGAAAAGCGTGTTTCTACTTATTGGGTGGAGAATGGCTCATACTTAAAACTACGTACTATTCAGTTAGGATATAATCTGCCAAAGAGTATGACGAACCGGCTTGCAATGCAGCGTTTACGTTTCTACCTCAGTGCACAGAATTTATTAACTATACATAGTAAGAGTTTTACCGGTGTTGATCCAGAGAATCCAAACTATGGTTACCCAATTCCACTCAATATCACATTCGGTATAAACGTTACATTCTAACAATTATCATCTGACTATATAATATGAAAAAAAATAATATATTCAGCACTTGTGCTCGCTACCCTTAGTATGACAAGTTGTTCAGACTTCTTGGATGAACATACTCCACAGGCAACACTAAGTGATGAGCAAGTAAAGGAGGCTAATCATGTTGATGAACTCGTAACATCAGCTTATGCCATATTTATTTCAGCAGAAGATATCAATTCTTCGTTTTCAATGTGGAATTATGATGTCCGCAGTGATGATGCCTATAAAGGCGGTAACGGAACAAGTGATGGAGATGTGTTCCATCAACTTGAAATAGAACAAGGAGTCTTGACCACAAACTGGAATATTAGCGATATGTGGCAAAGATTATACAATTGTATATCACGTGTCAATACGGCAATAGCTCTTCTTGAACAAGTCAATAGTACTGTCTACCCTCGAAAGGATGAACGTTTGGCTGAGATGAAGTTTCTACGTGCATATGGACACTTCTTGTTAAAGCGTTTGTATAAAAATATACCTTTTGTTGTAGACCCTAATCTTAAGTCAGAGCAATATAACATGCTTTCTAATCGTGAATATACGAATGATCAAGGTTGGCAAGTTATTATTGATGACTTGATGGAATCTTACAATAACCTTCCTGTTCATCAAGCAGACAAGGGACGACCAACAAAAGCATCAGCTGCAGCGTTCCTAACGAAGGTATATATGTATAAGGCTTATCATCAAGATAATGAGAACACGAATGAAGTTACAAGTATATCAAAAGACGATCTTTTGAAAGCTGTTCAGTTTAGTGATCCATCTATTTATGCTGCTGGAGGCTATGGCTTAGAGAGTGATTTCCATAATAACTTTAGGCCAGAACCACAATTTGAGAATGGGAAGGAAAGTCTTTGGGCAATGCAATATTCTATCAATGATGGAACTAAGAATGGTAATCTCAATTGGAGTTATGGACTAATTGTACCAAATATTCCTGGTGTGACTGACGGAGGATGTGATTTTTATAAACCAAGTCAAAACCTTGTTAATGCTTATCGTACAGATGCCAATGGACATCCATATATCGGTATATTTAACAATCAAGACTATAATAAAGCAACAGATTATGCAGACCCACGCTTATTCCTTACCATTGGTATTCCTGGTTTACCTTATGAATTTAATTCAAAGTTCATGATGGATAGGACTGCTACATGGAGTAGAAGTAATGGATTGTATGGCTATTATGTAACTTTAAAGCAGAATGTAGACCCAGAAAGTCCTTATCTGAAGAAAGGGGCATGGTGGGGTACATCAGAGAATCGTATTGTCTTCCGTTATGCAGATGTCCTACTTGAACGTGCTGAGGCTTTGGTACAGTTAAATGATGGACGTATTAACGAGGCAATCAATATCATCAATCAAATCCGTAATCGTGCTAAACAGAGTACAAGTACTATCAGCAATTATCAGAGCGATTATGGTGTGAGATTGAATGTTATGCCGTATACTGGAACCTACAGTCAGGTAGAGGCACTTGATATTGTTAAAATGGAGCGTCGTATAGAGATGGGGATGGAATCTGAAAGATTCTTTGACCTTGTAAGATGGGGAGAGGCAGAACGCATACTCAACAAGTATTATGCAGAAGAGGCTAATGACTGCTCTATCTATAGTAGTGCTCACTTCACTAAAAATAAGAATGAGTACTTGCCAATTCCATATGCACAAATTGCTGCTTCAAACGGACATTACAAACAAAATATAGGTCAGTGGTAAAGTATGAAAACAAATATAACAACAATATTCATTGCACTTATTGCTTTCTTAGCATTAGGTAGCTGCAGCGACGAGAATAATATTTCTGATTTGCAATTAAACGGATTATGCTCTGTTGATTCTATCGTATTGGATAATTATAAGGGTGTCGTAGATCAGGCTTCACGTACAATCACTGTGCGTGTCCCTGAGACTTACGATGTCACAAATATGACTGTTAGCACACTTAAGGTAAGTGCTGGTGCCATCTGTAATTTCAAAGAGGGTGACAAGCTTAATATGCTTACGGCTCAGGTTCTCAGTGTTAAGAATGGTGACGTCTTCCTTGATTGGACTATCAATGTGTTGAGAGATGAGGCAAAGATAACTTCTTTTAAGATTAATGGAACATATAATGGTGTTATTGATGAAGCGAATAAGACTATTTCTGTCTATGTGCCAAATACACTTGACTTCCATTCTCTAATCCCTACAATAGGTTTGAGTACAAATGCGACGGTTAGTCCATCTAATGGTATTGCAACAGACTTTTCTAATCCAGTTACATTCACTGTCACTAATAATACTGCTTCTGCAATCTATACAGTAAAAGTAACAGCTATTGGTAAGCCTACTGCAGTCTTTGTTAGCTTGCCTGCTTCGATGAATGAACTCAATTCTGAAGAATTAACTGCTTGTAAGTGGATGCTTCAGAATATTCCAAATTCATTATATGCATCATTTGCTGATATTAAGAATGGCACAGTAGATCTTAGCGAGTGTAAAGTGATATGGTGGCATTATCATAAGGATGGAGGAGTAGATGGAAAAGAAGCTTTCGAAAGAAGTGCGCCTGAGGCTGTCAATGCAGCTGTTGCCTTAAGAGACTATTATAATAATGGTGGCTCTTTCCTCTTCACTCGATATGCAACAAACATGCCAGCTGAGATTGGCGCAGTAGCAAACAATGCTGCTCCAAATAATTGTTGGGGGCAGAACGAAGCTGATGCTGAGAAAGTAAGTGGTCCTTGGAACTTCTTTATTCAAGGGCATACGAGTCATCCTCTTTTCCAAAATCTTATAATGAAGAGTGGTGAGCCTAACGCTATTTATACTTGTGATGCAAATTACCGTATCACCAATTCAACTGCTCAGTGGCATATTGGTACCGATTGGGGTGGATATGATAACTTAAATAAATGGCGTACAGAGACTGGAGCACAAGATTTGGCTTATGGTGGTGATGGTGCTGTCGTTGCATGGGAATTCCCTGCAACTGGAACAAAGGGCAAGATTCTCTGTATTGGCTCTGGATGTTATGACTGGTACAGTGTAGATGATGTCCCAGCCTTTTACCACAATAATATTGCCAAGATGACACAGAACGCATTCAACTATCTAATGAATCATTAAATAAAGTATAATTGATATGAGAACTATGATATATTCTCTCGCTCTCATCGCATCTTTATCAGTCTCACTAACGAGCTGTAGCGATGATAAGACCATGATAGAGGAAAAAGATTGGAATACAACAACTTATTTCAAGTCTACAGATGAAATGGGGCAAGCTACCTTTTATAAGCCAACTGTTGGATTTGTTGGAGACCCAATGCCTTTCTTTGATCCTAAAACAAAGAATTTTAAAGTTATGTATTTACAGGACTTTCGTCCAAATCAGGCAGGTACTTATCATCCTATCTGGGCTGTAGAAACATCAGATGGAGCCAACTACCAATCACTTGGAGAGTTGATTCATTGTGGTGGTATCAATGAACAGGATGCAGCACTGGGTACAGGTTCTACCGTTTATAATGATGCTGATGGGTTGTATTATACCTTCTATACAGGTCATAGATATCAAACATCTTCTACCAATAATGGTGAGATGGTGATGATGGCAACATCATCCGACTTCAAAACATGGACTAAGAATCGTGTTTTCCGTTTGAAAGGTGATGATTACGGATATAGTAAAGATGATTTCCGTGATCCCTTTGTCTTCAAAGGTGACGATAATAAATGGCACATGCTTGTTTCTACTCTGAAGGGAAGTAAAGGTCATTTGGCTGAGTTTACATCAGATGATCTTAAGACGTGGACCCATGCCGGAACGTTTATGACCATGATGTGGGACCGATTCTATGAATGTCCTGATGTGTTCAAGATGGGTGATTGGTGGTATCTTGTTTATAGTGAAAAGCATTCAGCTATCCGTCGTGTGCAGTATTTCAAAGGTAAGACTCTTAATGAACTGAAGGCTTGTACACAAAATGATGCTGGTTTATGGCCTGATGGACATGAGGGATTCTTAGATAGTCGTGGTTTCTATGCTGGTAAAACTGCGAGTGATGGTCAGAATCGCTATATTTGGGGATGGTGTCCAACACGTCCAGGTAAGGATAATGCTGCTGTTGGTGCTGCTCCTAATGAACCTGAGTGGGCTGGCAACCTTGTTGTCCACCGTCTCATACAACATGCCGATGGTACTCTTACCTTAGGAGAAGTAAAAGGGATTAGCGATAAATACGGCAAAAAACAAGAAGTAAAGATTATGGCAAAGAGTGATAATGGTGTTGAGAATGTAACTGATGGCTATAAGCTTTCTGGTGATTCTTACCTACTTTTCAATCGCCTTGGCTATCACAATAAAATTTCCTTCACAATAACAACTTCTAATAACTGGGATAAGTTTGGTGTTTCATTCGTACGTGGCACAGATTCTGAGAAGTATTATTCTTTGGTGGTAAACCCTGAAAATGAACAGACACGTAAGATAAACTTTGAGGAAGAAGGTTCTGCGGGTCGTGGTTTCATAAGTGGTATTGATGGCTACAACTTCGCTCGTCCAACAGACAACGTCTATCATGTGACCATCTATACAGACAATAGTATAGCGGTAATGTATATTAATGACGTATGTTGCTATACTAACCGTATTTACGAAATACAGAAGAACTGTTGGAGTATTAATAACTATGGAGGTAACATTACCATTAGTAATCTCGCTGTAAGTCAGTATTAAGATTATAGTTCCTTTCTTCACTGAAGATAGAATAAATATATAGTTGAAATTTAGTCGTTCATTCCGTGAGAAATTGCCTATCATTGCAAATAATATCATTGAATGAGCGACTTTTCTTTCTAACTTATCAATAAAAATGTCTATCTTTGTCTATCTGAAACTAAAAATACATATAAACAACCTACGATGAATAGAAAGATTAATTTATTGGCTTTTTGCCTTTTCATAACTACTACGCTTATGCATGCGCAATCATTCTTAAGTTCAAATCACGCAATAAAACGTGTGAAGACAACAGATAAGTATGTTCTTCTTCCAGTAGAGGAGGAAGAAGGTTATGCACATATTCGCGTTATCAAAGATAATCAAGTTGTAAAAGAATTCAATTGTAAACTTGCTATTAACAAGACTGATTATAATGTTCCACTTGATATCAGTGAGTATGGTGGTGATGTGTTGCTTGATATCCAGTTCTCAGGAGATAAGCGTAGTATTGGTTTGATTAATAACTTTGTTTGTTGGAAAGAAATTAAAGCAACTAATGCATTTGATATTAAGAACCGTGAGAAGTTCCGTCCAATCTACCACCATACCCCAGCTTATGGTTGGATGAACGATCCTAATGGTATGTTCTACAAAGATGGTATATGGCATTTATACTATCAGTATAACCCTTATGGTTCGCAGTGGGAGAATATGACGTGGGCACATAGCACCTCTACAGACCTCATGCACTGGAAAAATCAAGGAGAAGCTATACAGCCAGATGCACTTGGTACTATTTTCAGTGGTAATAGTGTCGTTGATAAAGAAAATACCGCAGGGTTTGGAAAGGATGCTGTTGTTGCTTTTTACACCTCCGCAGGAGCTGCACAAACGCAGAGTATTGCCTATAGTACGGATAATGGTGAGACTTTTAAGAAGTATGTAAACAACCCAATTCTTACAAGTGATGTACCTGACTTCCGTGATCCTAATGTTTTTTGGAATGAAGAAGTGAAGCAATGGAATCTTATTCTTGCAGCTGGACAGCAGATGAATATATATAGCTCAAAGAACTTGAAAGACTGGAAGTTTGAGAGCTCTTTTGGAGAGGGGTATGGTAATCATGGAGGTGTTTGGGAATGTCCTGACTTGTTGAAGATGGGTGATAAGTGGGTACTTATCTGTAATATTAACCCTGGAGGTCCCTTTGGTGGTAGTGCAACTCAATACTTTGTAGGCTCATTTGATGGTCATAAATTCACTTGCGAATCAAAACCTGAGGTGACGAAATGGTTGGATTATGGTAAAGACCATTATGCAACAGTTTCCTTCAGTAACGCTCCTGATGGTAGAATTGTCGTTCTTCCGTGGATGAGTAACTGGCAGTATGCTAATCAGGTGCCTACACAACAGTATCGTTCTGCCAATGGTTTGCCACGAGACTTGGGGCTTTATAGTTACAATGGGGAAGATTATGTTAGCGTAAAGCCATCACCAGAAGTCTTTGCTGCCTTTGAGAAGAAACCGTCTGGACGCCTCCAATCTGCTGCTTATATAGAAGTGACCAATATTAAGAGTAATGCTTCTATAGTGTTAAGTAATGACAAGGGAGAACGAGTTACGATGGTTTATGATGGAAAGAATGCTACTTTCAGTATGGATCGTACAGAGAGTGGTGTTACTGATTTTCATAGTGACTTTAAGGCTAAGACGGTAGCTCCAGCTAATGGTGTTATTAAATCAATGCAAATATTTATAGACCGTTGTAGTATTGAAGCTTTTGATACTGAAGGTAAAGTAGCAATGACTAACCTCGTTTTTCCGTCAAAGCCTTATGATAAGATAATAGTAAAGGGATGCAAAGTAAAGATTTATGAATTGAAGGATCAAAAGTAATAAAAGAAAAAATACTAATTCTGTCTATTAATTATATGTAATCTTGTTAGAGATATATTTGTTGATATTAATGAACGGAATTTCAAGGTTTCTTTCTTCGTAAAAAAGTAACTTTGCAAGTATAATTAAAATAATAGAACTACACAAACTAAAAATTTAAAGATTATGTCGAAAACCAATAAACTCGCACTACTGCCCGTAATGCTTTGCTTCTTTGCGATGGGGTTCGTTGATTTGGTGGGTATTGCCTCCAATTATGTAAAGAACGATTTGCAACTGTCGGATTCAACTGCAAATGTTTTTCCGTCCCTTGTTTTCTTTTGGTTCCTTATCTTTTCCGTACCGACTGGTATGTTGATGAATAAGATAGGACGCAAGAAAACGGTTCTTATTAGTCTTATTGTTACCTTGTTCTCCCTGCTTTTACCGATATTCGGTGAGTCCTACGGTTTGATGCTTGTTTCATTCTCATTGCTTGGAATAGGCAATGCTTTGATGCAAACATCGTTGAATCCATTGGTTTCAACGGTGATGAAAGGTGGAAATTTAGCTTCAACACTTACTTTCGGACAGTTTGTTAAGGCTATCGCATCCTTTATGGCACCTTACTTCGCTATCTGGGGGGCACAGGCAAGCATTCCTGCCTTTGGTCTTGGATGGCGTATTCTCTTCCCAATTTATTTGATTATTGGTGCTCTTGCAACCCTTCTGCTCTTCTCAACACCTATCGAAGAAGAACCAATCGAGGGTAAGGCAAGTTCTTTCGGAGAGTGTCTCAGTCTGTTGGGTAAGCCTATTGTTCTGCTTAGCTTCTTGGGTATTATGTGCCATGTTGGTATTGATGTAGGAACAAACACAACGGCTCCAAAGATTTTGATGGAGCGTTTAGGTATGTCATTGAATGATGCAGCTTTTGCAACTTCCCTCTATTTTATCTTCCGTACTATCGGATGTCTGACCGGTTCCTTTTTCCTTCGTGTAATGAATAATAAGTTGTTCTTCATTATCTCAGTTGTGATGATGGCACTCTCTATGTGCGGCTTGGCTGTAGGAACATCAAAGACAGTGCTCTTTGTTGCGATAGCACTTGTGGGTTATGGTAACAGTAATATCTTCTCAATGGTCTTTGCACGTGCTTTGCAGAGTGTTCCAGACAAGCAGAACGAGGTGAGCGGACTGATGATTATGGGTCTTTTCGGTGGTACCATCTTCCCACTCTTGATGGGTTTTGCCAGCGATGGATTCGGTCAGGTGGGTGCTGTTGTCGTAATGGCAGTGGGTGTACTCTACCTCTTTTCTTATATTCCAAAGATGAACAATAAATAATACAGATATGAAACAGTTAATCGTTGGCCTCGGAGAGGCGTTGTGGGATTGTCTTCCAGAAGGACGAAAGCTTGGTGGCGCACCTGCAAACTTTGCTTATCATGCAAATCAGTTTGGTCATGATTCTATTGCTATCAGTGCTGTTGGAGATGATGCGTTAGGACAGGAAACGCTCGATGAATTCGATAAAAAAAGGCGTAAAACACCTGATGCCAAAGGTGGATTATCCAACAGGAACGGTTCAGGTTGAACTCGATGGTGAGGGTATTCCTACATACGATATTAAGGAAGGTGTGGCTTGGGATAATATTCCTTTCACCCCAGAGATTGAAGCAGCGGCTAAGAATTGTCGTGCAGTATGCTTTGGTTCACTCGCACAGCGCAGTAGTGTTAGTCGTCAGACGATACAGAAGTTCCTCGAAGCAACCCCTAAGGACTGTCTGAAGATATTTGATATCAACCTTCGTCAGAACTTTTATACAAAGGAGATTATTACCAATTCGCTCCAGCATGCCAATATCCTTAAGATTAATGATGAGGAACTTGTGCTCATCGGTCGTCTCTTTGGTTATCCAGGTCTTGATATAGAGAATAAGTGTTGGCTGCTTTTAGGCAAGTATAATCTTGACATGCTCGTCCTGACCTGCGGTGTTAATGGTTCGTATGTGTTTGCTCCAAACCTCAAGTCGTTCCAAGAAACACCGAAGGTTGAGGTTGCTGACACTGTTGGTGCAGGTGATTCCTTTACGGGTGCTTTCACTTCAGCCATCCTTGCGGGTATGCCAATTACTGATGCCCATAAACTTGCAGTAGATGTAAGTGCATACGTTTGCACACAGAATGGCGCTATGCCAAAGCTTCCTAAGAAGTTATTAGATAGAATAAAGTAAATTATTTCTTTCCTTTATACGTGATATTGTTTCCGTGTGGGATAATATTTGTTTATTGTATTTATCTCAATAGGCAAGGGATAGTTAGCATTTAGATAAACTATATGGTCCGAATTGATTGAGTAAAGTATAACTTTTCTCGATTAATTCGGGCTTTTTAGTGTACTAATATTGGAGTTCTTAATATGTAATTTATGCCCTCCTTTTCCATTAAAAGCCTCTCCTTTCGAATTATTTTCATGAAATAAATCTTTTTTTCATGAAGATAAATATTTCTTTTCACGTAAATAATTATTTTTCTTCATGAAAGTAATTCGCAAAGGGGTATGAATTGGTACTTAATTTATATTTAAATCTCTATCCTTCATTAAACAGTAAAGAGATAGATAAGCCTTGTTAACTTTATTGTTTGGTGATAAGTTTTATATTTTTGTAGGCGTTTTTATTAGCTTTTATACCTTGGTGTATCTCGGGTATAACTTACTTTGCCTACATTGCAAAGAGAAATAACCAGCTAAATGACATAACAAAAGATGTTTTTAAATGAACCATAGAGTTTAAATAGAGCGCAAAAATTTGGCGTAATGGACATTTGGTAGGCTGAAAACCCTCTCGGGTTTTAGTAATGGACATTTGGTAGGCTGGTTATTCCAGCCTACTTTTTTTTATTTATGATCCATCTATAAACTTCTTCTTGTTAGCTTACATTCAAGTCCATTATGATTAT
>CAKMOD010000060.1 GCA_927910885.1 uncultured Prevotella sp.
CCTCAAACAAAGTAAGAAAAGTCAGTGAAAGCCGATTCTATCTAAGTAAATAATTAGGCTTTTCAGATAACAAGATAACTGACTTATAGATGGATAATAACGCAAAGATAGGTTGTTAAAAAAACAATATTTCTACATAAAAGGAAAGGTTTTACATATTATCTTTTGCATATAAACAATATTTTATATAAATTTGCACCATTAATTTAAATAGAATATAAAGATGAAGAGATTATTTTTAATTGGGGTAATGGTTCTTACAGCCGTAGCAGGTTTTGCTCAGAGTGGCGAAAGAATCGATACATTGAAAGAGCAGCAGAAGGTGCTCAAGATGACTACAGAGTTGAACAAACTGCAGTTAGATTACGAAAAAGAGAAGGCAAACAATGTCGAACTCAGCAAAAAAGCTGCTGACATCAATGTTGAAGCAAATATAGCAACAACAGAATTCAGCACAACCAACGCATCAAGCACTGTTAAGGATGCAAAGACCACTATCAAGCGTCTGAAGGAAGCTAAGTCTATCAACAAGAAGTTGGCTAAGAGTCAGAAGACTTTAAGCAAGATGGAAAGAAAGATTGCTAAGCTTCAGGCAAAGATTGATGACTGTAACAAACGTATCAAGTTTGTTAACAATTAATATCGTCAAAAATATTATCGAGAATAAAGGACGCACATTTTGTGCGTCCTCTCTTATGTATAGTCCGTTTAACAGACAACTATACTTTTTTTATCTCATAACTAATAGTCTCTACGAAAAACCATCATTTTACTCTCGTAAAAATATCATATAATGAAAAAGAAAATACTTCTATCGCTATTAGTATTATTATCTCATCTCCCAATATACTCACAAATGCTCTTTTCTGAGAATCTTACAATGGACATAGACAGTACAAAAACAATACAAGGAACTCTATTACCAGTACTGGATTTTAAGACAGAAAAGGAAAATGTTCTCACACTCAAGAATACCGCTAATCTCAACCTCTTAATAAAGCACAAGCGTGTTATCAACTTGATAAACAAGTTAGAGTTTTCTACATACGGAAAGAAGGTAACGGTAAGTGGAGGATATGTACACGTTGAATATCGTTATCTACTCAGCCATGCTTTTGAGGTTTACCCCTATGCAGAATCACAATGGGCTGAAAGTCGTGGAATGGAATACAAGATTTCAACAGGATTACTATCACGCTATAGGATTATAAACAAAGAGAAATATCTTATGTTTGCATCAGCGGGTATGTTCTATGAATTTGAGAAATGGGAAGATTCTACTCCTAATGCAGCCCCATCACATGTTTATAGTCGTAGCATAAAAAGTCACCTATCAGTAAGTTTCAAACATCATTTAGGCGAACACTGGGAACTGACGACCACAGCTATTCATCAGGCGAAGCCAGATAGTTACTTTAAGGAAGCACGATTCGGTGGTGCAGCAGACCTAAGGTATAACATTACACCAAAGATTGGAATTAATGGTGCTTATCGTGTTATCTACGACACAGCCCCAATTGTACCAATTAGAAAGACTTATACAACCGTAGAGGCGGGGCTTAGTGTGTCCTTTTAAGTAATATAAGCAACATTATTAAGCATAAAAACGCTGATAATTAATCAATAAGGACATACTTGGCCACACCTTATGCTGAGGTAAAAACTAATCTTTAAAGAATTCATTTCACGAAGATAAATATTTATTTTCATGAAGTAAATGTTTATTTCATGAAGAAAAATATTTATTTTCATGAAAATAATTCGGGAAGAAGTGCAAATATCAATGCTGGAAACGCAGAACAAGTGGAAGATGGTCGCTAAATCCATTATTAAAACGCATACCATTATAATTACGGCGGGGCTTTACTCCGCCGTATTTTGTATCTTCTTCTAACAGAAATCGTGCATCATTAATACAGCAGTCTATCACCCATGAACGTAGATTTTCACTTACAAGTATCTGATCCAGACTTCCCCATTCTCCATGATAGCGATAAGTTCCCTTTGCTCCATTACGCCCATGTGCTTCCGCAGACACATTTATCAATCCATGTTCGTACGCAAGTTGTAGTGAAGGACTATCTGCATAATCATTAAAATCACCCATCACTAACAGTTTCGGGTCTGTATACGCACTACGAAGAGAGTCTATAGCACTGCACAGTCGCTCCATCACGTGCATTCTAAAAGGACGAGAATAAAGTTCACCTCCCATTCGACTTGGTGCATGAAGTAGGAAAACGTGTAGCGTATCACCGCTTTCTATTTCACCTTCTACATATAGAATATCTCGAGTTGGGCGCATTTCCTTCATAGGTATGACACGAATCGTATCGGCTTTTATCAATCGGAAGGAAAAAGGGGAATACAATAACGCAACATCTATACCACGAGTATCATTCGAAGCTGTCATAACATATTCATAACGAGCCTTACGCAACAAAGATCGACGAGTAAGGTCAAAGAGCACACTATCGTTCTCTACCTCACATAAACCTACAATATCAGGCAGCGTCCAACCGCTACTATCTTCGCCACAAGCAATGATTGTCTGCCCTATCCTATTCAGTTTTTGCCAATACTTCGTACGTGTCCAATGGCGAGGAGAGTCTGGTAAGAACTCATAATCATTCTTCAAAGTATCGTGTCGAGTATCAAACAAATTCTCGGTATTGAGTTCAACAATCGTCAAACGAGTTTGAGCTTCAGATAAAAAAGAACTCAACAAGAACAAAAAGGTTAACAATATACGCATAAGTTTCAGGTTTATAGATAAGTAAGTTATTATTTCTTTATATCAATGTCACTTGCCACATGATTACGTTTTTGGTCTGACACGTCTTCATGTCAGTAGCATCCTTTTCATCAATATCTACATAAAACCATAATAACCTCCTTCTCGCTATTCATCTACACTCACCACCTATCACCCTACTTATTCACAACCTCCAACTGCTGACGTACACTCTCCTCATGTATTAATTCGAAGACCTGAGCAGCAAAGTTGGCATCCATACCGCATAGGCTCGCTTGTGCGCCACGCTTTTCGAGGATTTCACCATATCTACCAGTTTGAAGAATGGTCATATTATGCTCTTTTTTAAAGGCTCCTATCTCACGACAAATGCGGAAACGCTTGGCAAGTAGTCCCATTAAGGAGTTATCAAGCTCGTCTATTTGGGCACGAAGAAATCTAAGTCCTTCGGTTGTAGAGGTATGATCGCGTACTACCAAAAGAGAAAGAATATAATCAAGAATATCAGGAGTTACCTGCTGTTCTGCATCGCTCCACGCCTTCTCAGGCGTACAATGACTCTCAATTATCAACCCATCAAAGCCTAAGTCCATAGCCTGCTGACATAGTGGTGCTATTAAATCGCGACGACCACCGATATGGCTTGGGTCACAGATTATAGGAAGTCCTGGTATTCTTCTACGTAACTCAATAGGAATCTGCCACATAGGAGCATTTCGATAGAATTTCTTATCATAGCTTGAGAAACCACGGTGGATAACTCCTAAACGTTTCAAGCCAGCCTGATTAAGACGTTGAAGTGCACCAATCCACAGTTCAAGGTCAGG
The DNA here is from genome assembly GCA_927910885.1 of uncultured Prevotella sp. Lineage (GTDB taxonomy): Bacteria > Bacteroidota > Bacteroidia > Bacteroidales > Bacteroidaceae > Prevotella. The sequence continues at coordinate 3,583 of CAKMOD010000060.1, forward strand.
ATTCACAGGATTCTTTACCAACACTGGGATGTCTATTCCTTGCAAAGCATCTGCCAAAGCCTGCATAGCAAAGGGGTTAGCAGATGTTCTTGCACCTACCCAAAGAATATCCATACCATATTTCAGAGCCACTTCGACATGTTCTGGCGTCGCCACCTCAGTCGAAATCATCATGCCTGTCTCTTCCTTCACACGCTGCATCCATGGCAAAGCCATCTCTCCATTGCCCTCAAAACCACCTGGTTTCGTACGTGGTTTCCATACACCAGCACGAAAAATATGACATCCTTTGGCTACAAGACTATGTGCCGTAGACATCACTTGCTCTTCTGTTTCTGCCGAACAAGGCCCTGCAATCACTAACGGACGTTCTTTATCGCTCGGAAGACGCAAAGGCTCTAATTCTAATTCCATCATCATATATCTTTTATTCCTTATTCACTGAATTGTTCCCCAAAGGTAATACAAATCATGCATAAAACCTTATTTTACCATTCTAAAGATGCAATTTGATTGCATGCTTTCATCATCAACTTGTCTTATACACGTTGGAAAATACGCACATGACAACGACCATACGTCTCTCTACAACTTACTTCAAGGCATTAAACGCTCATCATATCTTGTGCTTACCCTCAACACCATTGGTGCTTACCAACAACACGATATGTGCGGGGCATTAACACCATTATAGAAAATGGCAAAAAGGAGTCAATATAGACATGAATAAAAACTAAAAAACACCCACAACCAACTTCTGCGACTAATGTCTATCACTAAAACACATTATTCCTTTCTATTAAAATAAGGAAATTCTGAGTAACATATCATCTTTTTTATTATCTTTGCATAAGATAAAACAAAGAGTTATGAAGCAGTTATATGCAATACTGACAGTAGCAATGCTTAGCGTTGTTCTCTGCTCACACGCACAAGAGCAAGTACAAATACGACTTGTGAACGGAAACGGTATGGAGGCAGTTATCAGTAACTATGGTGCTCGCCTTGTCTCGCTTACTGCCCACAACTGGAATGGTAGGTTGGAGCCTGTCGTAAAAGGATATACCAATAAGGAGGAATATTTGAAAGATAGAACTTTAGGTGCTACGCTTATATACTTTGGCAAGAATAACGAGGAGACACTATCAGGCAAGATGTGGGAACTTGTTAGTTCTGACAACCAATCAGTTACGCTGCGATATGTGACTTCAGAGGGAGAGAATGGATTAGATGGAAAGTTAAACGCCACAGTTACTTACACCCTATCTGACCAAAACGCCCTTGATGTAGACTATCGTGTTGCAACGACAGCTGAAACCAAGTTGGAAGTAACAAATGGTATTTGTTTCAACTTATCAGGAGAGATGCACCGCTCTATCCTCAAACAACATCTTTGGGTTGATGCTGTCCAGATTAATACTTATAACGCTCAAAGACAGTTGATAGGTGTGCTTCAACGCATAAAGAACACACCATTCGACTTTACCAAACCAAGGGAAATTGGTGAGCGTATCAAGAGTACGAGTAAGGGATATGACAATGCCTATCAGTTGCGACATCCAGACAACATGCAGAAGGCGGCAGCAATTCTCTTTGATGCACAGAGTGGACGTGCTATGACAGTCTACTCAAGTGAACCAACACTCAATATTAACACATACGGTAAGGAGAGTTGCGGTATCTCATTACAGCCGGTTCACGCTGGATATAATAGTGGTATGGAGAAAGTAAGTAACGAATTACGCCCAGGACAGGTATTCCATGGTGCCACAGTTTTCTTCTTCACAACTGATCCTCCACTGATTATGCGCACCAAGTAAAAGCATAAGTATAAAGAACCTCTGAACTACTCGTGCGATAATATCCACAGTTTGAAAAAGCACTAATTATCTTTAAAATCCTTGGCAGTTGACTGTCAAATATTTATATTTGCAAGTAAATGAGGAAATATAGTTTCATAATAGCGGCTATTCTCTGTATACCATTGTATGCACAGAATACAAAAGGAGACCACAATGGGAGTACTTCCACTGTGGAACCTATAGAATCGGCACGTCTACAAGGCCCACGCGAAGCCACAGAGGCTGAGAAGGAGTATGCCAGACGATTGGCTGAAGACCGTGCACAACAGGCACAGATAGATAACAACCTACCCCTCATTACAGAGAACGGACAAACAGTTACACCAAATGATTTCTATTATCCGGCTTGGGGTTATGGTGTTGGAGCATGGCGATTACATAAAGGATTGAACATCAACCTTGGTGCATCGGCCTTTGCAAGCTTTGGTCACGGTAGCAATCATGGTGCAGGCTTCTCACAGGATGTATCATTGATGTATGTAACAAACCTATCAAAGAAGGCTACATTGGCTGTGGGTGGATATGTAAACCATCTTACCTATCGTGGCGACAACTACTTCGTGGGTGGTATCAATGCTGTCTTTGGATATCAGTTCAATGAACATTGGAGTGCATACGCCTTCGTACAGAAAGCTTTTACATCTAATAACTTCGGAGATGCCTTTGGCTACGGAGGTTATGGTTCACCTTATTGGGCTGGCTATGGTGGCTTAGGCTATTCGCCTTTCGGCTATGGTTATGCTTCAATGGGATACGGATATGGACCAATGGCTTGGGCTTACGGTACCGGAGTTAGTCGTTACATGGATAGAATTGGTGGTGGTGTGACCTATCAATGGGGCTCAAACAATCAGAATTCAATTTCTGTTAGCGTAGAGTTTGACCGCCTCCCTTCTCAACGTAATGGTTTCTATAATAGCAATCGATACGATTATCCTGTAAGATAAACAGTCAACAGGTTTACATAAGAAAATAGAGTTTACAATTACTACAGCACATTGCTGAATGAGTAATTAGTAAACTCTATTTTTATAATACTAAGTTCGTCTTATTTCATCCACCGTAAGCGTAGACTGTTAAGTACAACACTAACACTGGAGAATGCCATCAGCGCACTTGCCAATGATGGAGTAATCTGCCAATCAATGCCAAAAGCATAAAGCAAACCTGCTGCTAATGGGATACAAACAATGTTATAGATGAAAGCCCAGAAGAGATTCTCCCAAATCATACGTACTGTATTGCGACTCAACTGTATTGCTTCTGGGATAGCAGACAAGTCATCTCCCATGAGTGTCACCTGTGCTACATCCATAGCGACATCCGTTCCCTTACCAATAGCAACACTTACATCTGCCAAAGCCAAGGCTTGTGTATCGTTAATACCATCACCTACCATTGCTACACGCTTTCCTTCGGCTTGCAACTGTCTAACAAGATTCTCCTTATCCTGTGGCAACACCTTACTATGATAGTGTTTTATACCAGCTTTTTCAGCCCAATAACGAGCTGCCTCGTCCTTATCTCCACTCATCATATAGACCTCAATCCCCTTCTTCTGTAGCTCATCCATTGCCTCACGAGCATTAGGCTTTAATGTTTCACGCTCTTCAAAAGGAAGGTTATCAGCCTTTGTAAAATCGATGTTCTTATTCGGAATGGTCAGTGTACCAGTCTTATCGGTCACCAACACATCTACCTTACGCAGACTCTCTAAGGCTGCAGCATCCTTAATAAGGATTTGCTTCTGAGCAGCTTTACCAATACCAACCATAAGCGCAGTAGGTGTTGCCAATCCCATTGCACATGGACACGCAATGACTAAGACGGCTACAGCCGACATGATTGCCTGTGGTAAAGCACTATTCCCTCCTATCAACCACCATAAAAGGAAGGTAACAAGAGCAATACAAGCTACCACTGGCACAAATACTAAGGCTGCCTTATCAACGATTCGTTGGACTGGAGCCTTTGAACCTTGTGCTTCTTGCACCATTTTAATTATGTGAGCTAAGGCAGTGTCCTCACCAACTTGACGAGCACGCATGCGGAACTTACCTTGACTTGGTATTGTTCCTGCCAACACCTTTGAGCCTTTTTTCTTCTCCGCAGGCGTTGGTTCACCCGTTATCATACTCTCATCAACGTAGGCTGCATCAGCTGTCATAAAGCTTTCTGCCCATATTACTTCACCATCCACAGGTACCTTCTCACCAGGGCGAACCTCCAAAATATCCCCAACCTCAATGGTTGAGAGTGGAACTTCCTCTATCTTGTCGCCATCAACGATATGTGCTGTCTTCGGAGCCATACCCATCATCTGCCGAATAGAGGATGCTGTACCGTCTTTAGCTTTCTCTTCTAATAGTCGACCAGTCAAAACGAAGGTTATAATCATTACCGAAGCATCAAAGTAGGTGTGCCATACAACTCCCCTACTTGCCCATACAGCATCTCCCCAAAACGTGTTAAACGCACTGAAAAGAAAGGCAATACCCGTAGACAAAGCCACCAATGTATCCATGTTTGCACTGCCATGAAGCAACTGTCTAAACGAAGATACATAGAACTGGCGACCGCAATAAAGCATGTTTGCCAAGGCTATCAATAATGCAACCTGATTGGTAATATCACGAGAACCCAAGTCTATCCATCGCATAGACACACACATCACAGCTATTGAGAACAACCATGACAACACTGTCTTACGCTTTAGGAGTACATACTCACGCTTCTCAATTTCTTCTACCGACGTCTCTTTATCTATTACCAAATCGTATCCGAGTGCATTGATTTCAGCCTTCATTTTCTCAAGTGAGATTACCTGAGGATTGAAGTCAATCAAGGCTGAACGACCAGGTAGCGAAACAGAAGCAGAATTAACACCCTTGAGTGTATTCAACTTCTTCTCTATATTGGCTGAACAGGAGGAACAAGCCATACCAATAACTGGAATTGTCTGTTTCATAATGATACTATTTTTATCTTCCCCTTACCAGCGAAGGGGAAGGATTCTACAAATGAAAAGAGCACAAATAAGCTGTTACAAACTCAGCTCATAGCGTCCGCTGTTGTCTACAGCTTCCTTGATTTCAGAAGGATTAACCTTACTTTCGTCATATTCTACTGTGACATTAGAATCTTCAAGATTAGCTTCAGCAGACACTACACCATTGAGTGCTTTTAAGGCATTCTCAACATTTGCCTTACAATGTACACACTTCATACCACTTACTGCATAAACATTCTTTTTCATAAGTCTTTCCTTTCTATTAATATTATGTGATTACTATTCTTTTTTCTTCTTATCGTTTGCAAAGTTACACATATATTATCTATCATGTCTTATAGAATTATGGATAAAGATTATAACTTCTCGCATCGGTTCTACAAGAAGTTCATTCATAACATGGTAAGAAAAGAGTCTGAAATATCATTATCCAAGTACTGAAAAATTATTACATAATTTCGAACTAAAGCCATAGAATAAGGCTAAAAGATAGATATAAAAGTCGAGTTTATAACCATCAACAAATCAATTAGTTACAAAAGGGCATTTCAAAAGGTGCTTAGTAAGAGTTCAAAAGGGCGTTAGTTCGCTTCTAAAAGGGCATCTTTAAGAAGGCAATTAAGGCTTAATTGAAACGCTATTAGTGCTCTATTAAAATATGATGAGTAAAATATTACAACAAAATATTCTTCTTTGCATCATTAAACATATGCTCACTCTCCTCCTAACATCTGTCTATTTTCCATCCCGACAGTAAGAACAAAAATTATATTCCACCTATAAGCAGTAGACTTAACTTTGTAAATAGCAGTCTAAAGTTTATCCAAAGATGTTCGAAGATTATCTTTCATCCCTTTGAACTGACTGGGAGTCATACCGGTTACTGACTTAAACTGACTGGAAAGATAAGCCACAGAAGAGTAATTCATACGAAGCGCTATCTGCGTCAAAGTCAACTCATCATAACGAATGAACTCTTTCACTCGTTCTATACGCAACTCAATATAATATCTTTCGATAGTCTTTCCTTCGACCTCAGAGAAGAGTTTTGAAAGCGCACTATAGTCTTGACGAAGTTCAGATGACAGATAATCACTAAGATTAGTTGAACTTTGATTATCATGGTAATGCACAAGTCTGATTAAAGCAGACTTGATGTGATCGATGGTTTGCTGACGACGGTCGTCAAGAAGTTCGAAACCAAGCTCTTTAAGGGCTGTCCGAAGGGTAGAAAGTTGGACAGAAGAAGGGTCTTCCTCAATACTAACCTCACCTAACTCAACCTTTTGGGGGTGTAGTCCAACCTGCTGCAAAGTTTGGCTAACAGCCATTTTACAGCGATCACAAACCATATTTTTAATATAAAGTGTACTCATACTGTTGTTTTCTTTGCTGCTGCTTCACGTGAAAACTCACGGAAGGTGTAAATAACAATCGGTACTGTAAGCGTGAAAGAGAGCACGTCACTGACGGCTTGACACATCTCAACACCTAACAGCCCAAAATAAGATGGAAGAATAAATATTAACGGAATAAAGAACAAACCTTGTCGGGCTGCTGCCAAAATGTTCGCACGCCACGGCTTGCGGCAGGTCTGAGCAAGCATATTGCTTGCCAAAATAAGAGCATTAACAGGAAAAACACAAAGCTGCCATCGCAAGGCTACAACACCAATAGCAATCACCTCGGGGTCATCACGGAAGACACCTATCAGCGTTCCGCTTATCATCCAGCCAATAATAGCTAACACGATAAGAAAAATCGTACCAATAGTTACAGTAAACTTATAAGCCTCTTTCAGTCTATCATATAATCCTGCACCATAGCAGAAGCCACAAACTGGCTGAAATCCCTGTCCCAATCCGATGACAACAGCAAAGGAAAGCATTGCGATACGTCCAACGATACTCATCGCTGCGATAGCTGAGTCACCATAAACACCTGCTGCTAAGTTTAATGACATCGTTGCTATACAAGCCAATCCCTGCCTCATCATGGAAGGACTGCCACCATAGAATATCTCCTTATAACGCTGTAATGAGGGTGAGAAATTACGAAAATGAATGGCTATATTCTCTCCTCTGCGCGTCATTAAGAAAAGAATAACGAAGGACACAGCCTGTCCTATCACTGTTGCCCACGCAGCACCGCTAACACCCAAACCGCAAGTAAAGATGAGGATTGGGTCAAGAACTACGTTCAATATAGCACCTGTCACAATACCATACATCGCAAAATTGGCGTTTCCTTGCAATCGCATCTGGTTGTTTAAAGTAAGTGATGAGGTTAAGAAAGGTGCGCCAAGTAGGATGACTTGCATATAGTCTTCCGTGTAAGGAAGAATGGTAGGTGTACTACCAAGCATCAAGGAGAGGGGAGTGAGGAATATCTCACCAAGGATAAGAACAATTACTCCAACAAGAAACGAGCTAAAAAAGCCTGTTGAGGCCATTTTCACAGCGTTCTCATGGCGACGTGCTCCCAACTCACGAGAGATATAATTACCCGAACCATGCCCAAAGAAAAAGCCCATTGCCTGCACAAAGAACATCAGAGAAAACACAACACCTACTGCTGCTGTGGCTTGTGTATCAATCTTACCAACAAAAAACGTATCGGCAATATTGTATAATCCCGTCACAAGCATGGAGATGATAGTCGGTATCGCCATTGTGATAATGACACGATGAACTGGTGCTTGCGTAAGATAAGTATAGTTATCTATATGTTCGTGCATAAACTTTTGCTATTTAAAAACTTATGCAAAGGTACTAAATAATTCAGAATCCATAATTCAAAATTCGTAATTATGATATTTCTTTAATTCATAATTTATAATTCAGAATTCATAATTATGATTACTTGTTTAATTCAGAATTCATAATTCATAATTCATAATTATGATTACTGGCAAGGAGAGATTCTGTGATTAAAAAAAACAACTATATGGTAAATATTTTCCATATTAGATATCCATTAACGTCATACTATATTCGTGATGATAACCATAACATCCCTACCCTCCCACATTCAGCCGACGTGTTAGTGCCCCGCACATATCGTGCTGTTGGTAAACACCAATGGTGCTAAGTACTAATTACCGTACAATCTCTTACTAACCTAATTACTTAATACTGCATACATAAAAGCAACATTTAGTCTTTTGCACTTTTATCCTATAGAAACAATAAGGACAGATATCCTCTATTGCCCGACTATTCTATAATAATAGCGAACAACAAGAATATCTGTCCCTACATTAAGAGCGTTAAAGCCCCTCTCAATATAAATGCAAATTAATGACGTTCGAGTAGGATTTGAACAACACGTTCAGCTGAACGGCCATCCCAACGCTCAGGTACACCACACTTCTTCCATGTTCCTGCAACCATATCACTCAATGAAGAACGGAGCAGTTCTGGGTCTTCACCAACCAAAACGTTAGAACCTACCTTTGCCGTTTCAATGTGTTCAGTATAGCTATTAAGCGTAATACATGGCACACCATTGAATGTTGCTTCCTCTGCAACATTACCAGAGTCAGTAATGATACCCTTAGCATGAGCTGTAAGATAAGCAAATTCAAGATAACCCAATGGTTTTACGATATGGAGGTTATGGAGTTTGATGTTCTTCTTCAAGCTAAGTGCCATGATAACCTGCACTGCTGAGTCGCGAAGAGGAGCAATGATAGGGGTATCACCTGCTGTCTCACTCAACACATGTAACATTCGTTCAAGATTGTCTTGATCAGCCAACAACGCCTTACGGTTCAATGTAAAGACAAGGTAGTTACCCTCTTTCAAAGGTAAGCCTGCCAACTCGTCAATATCCGAAAGCCTCATACCCTCAATACGCTCACGGTCATAGCGGATATTATCAATGAGAATATTACCCACCATATAAACCTTTGACAACTCTGCTCCTTCCTTGTTAGCAATGCTGTTATTGCTAAATCCGGCTGTAAAAAGTATATCAGAAAGACCGTCAATTACCAAGCGATTGATTTCCTTAGGCATCGTTATATCAAATGAACGAGTACCAGCTGCAATATGCGCAAGGGGAATTGCCTGCTTCTTTGTCACAATAGCAGCCGCCATTGTAGAAGCAAGATCATCTACAACGATAACCACATCAGATGGATTCTCTTGTAGATACTTCTCAAACTTAGACATCACCTGACCTGTAAGTTCGTTCAAATTCTCACATTCAACACCAAGGTAAACATCTGGTCTACGAATAGAAAGATTCTCAAAGAGCTGATCTTCGAGTGTAGGATCATTCTCACTACCTGCATAAACCAATGAATAAGAAACCTTATGAGAACTATTCTCCTCAGAAAGTCTATTGATTACCCTGATGATTGGTGCTACCTTTATAAAGTTAGGACGTGCACCACAAAAGATACAAAGTTTTTTCATCTCTTCAAAGACTCACTCCGTAAGTTCCTTTATAGCAAGAGAACCTTACGGAGTAGTCATCTATTTTAGTGTTTATATTTAATTATTCGCAGCAAAAGCGATGCTTAAAAGAAGCATTACTTAAACATATCCTTAATCCCACCGATAGAACCCATGAGATTACTTGCCTCAAATGGGAGATAAACAGTCTTCTGATTGTTATTCTGTGCGAGTTCTGTAAGCATCTGAATGTACTTCTGTGCAATAAGATAGTTTGCTGGATTCGTACTCTGACCAACAGCATCTGTAATCTTCTGAATAGCAATAGCCTCAGCTTCAGCCTTACGAATGCGAGCCTCTGCCTCACCTTCTGCAATCAAAATTTGCTGCTGTTTGTTAGCTTCAGCGCGGTTGATAGCTGCCTGTTTCTCACCTTCAGACTGGAGAATAGCCGACTGCTTCTGTCCTTCACTGGTAAGAATAGTTGCTCGTTTGTTACGTTCAGCCTGCATCTGCTTCTCCATTGCCTCAGAAACACTTGCAGGAGGAGTAATATCCTGAAGCTCAACACGGTTCACCTTGATACCCCACTTATTTGTAGCATCATCAAGAACGGCACGCAATTTAGTATTAATCGTATCACGAGAAGTCAATGTCTGATCAAGTTCCATCTCACCGATAATGTTTCGAAGTGTAGTCTGTGTCAACTTTTCTATCGCATTTGGCAAGTTGTTAATCTCATAAACAGCCTTAAAAGGATCAATAATTTGGAAATAAAGCAGTGCATTAATCTGCATCTGAATATTATCCTTTGTAATTACATTCTGGCGATCAAAGTCGTACACCTGCTCACGCAAGTCTATTGAGTTTGTATAAGTATAACGTCCTGCACGCAATGCCACAATATCCTTTGCATGGTCAATAAAAGGAATAATAATATTGATACCTGGTTGAAGGGTTGCATAATACTTACCAAGACGTTCGATAATCTTTGTTTCACTCTGTGAAATAATCACGATTGACATCTTAGCAAAAACGAGTGCTAACACAACAAATGCAATCAGCACATAAGCTATTATATCCATAAGCATTAAAGTTTTTAATTCCCCACCCTAAGTATTTTATTATCTTAATGAGGCAAGAAATCGAAGGTTATTATTTGTTATTTAACTATTTTCAGATTACTGTTTAACAACGTTCGACCGTTGCGATAATAGAGTCAAGTCGTAAAATACGCACAGCAACTCCCGAATCTATTTCTGCCCCATCGACAGACTTTGCCTTCCAAGAATCACCATCAATCTTTACTCTACCATATCCACCAGCCTCGATACTCTCTGTCACCTTGCCTTCACGACCAATCAACGCATCAGCATTGCTAAGTCTTTTATCGGCACCTTGATGCAGGTATTTCAACGCTATCGGCCGTACCAAGAATATACTCAATACCGAGAAGACTACAAACACGATAACTTGAACAACAATACTATCTGTGAATGCAGAAGCAAGTGACGCACAGAAACTACCTATTGCAAAGCACATAATGTAGAAATCTCCGTTCATCATCTCTAAAATTAGACAAACAAGACCTACTAACAACCATGTTAACCACAGGTTCTGTATCAGATAATCTATCATAGTTTAAAAGGTTTGATTTCGCATGTAAAGATAATAATAAAAGATGATTCTATCAAATCTTTCAATAAAAAAATAACACTTTAGCAGCTACTTACCAGCTATCAGAAAGGTATTTCTTTGTAAGATGACGATATAATACAAATCATAACATCCGATAAACATTGCGTACATGTTAGCCATTAGCCACTTTTGATATTCTTTATGATGACCATTATGCTCCCATCTGCATATATACAACCAACGTATTGGTGCTTAGCACATGTCGTGTTGATGCTTAGCACATATCGTGTTAGTGCTTCGCACCAATGGTGCGGAGTACTTATCAGCAGACAATCTGTTACCAAAGTGTAATTAATTGGTTGTCAAAAGGAAGTTATGCAAGCAAAAAAACAACTCGGCTTATTTGGGCAGAAGAGTATTATTTTTTATTAAGCCTAATATGGTTATGTTTATTTGAGAGAAGTCCCGTATACAAGATAATGTCATTTTATTCCTTATCGCACAGTATTGACGATATAAAGATTACGGCTATTTGCTTTCATTCTTTGTTAGAAAGCAAATAGCCGTAAGAATATTAATGTTGACCGTTAATCGACTTATCGACGCTTATTTGAGCGGTTAGAAGACGAAGAACTGCCAATGTGAAATGACTTTGACGACTGCGAAAAACTTGTTGATGACACACGACTTGAGCCACCACCACGATAATACTTCTCTGCTTCAGGCAACCATCCCTTGATATTCTGAATACGACGAGCATCTGAAGGGTGAGAACTCAACATCTCTGCACGACTACTATTGCTCGCCGCTGCCATTCTCTCCCAGAAACTTACAGCGTACGAAGGGTCATATCCTGCCATTGCAGCAAAGATGAGTCCCATATAATCTGCTTCACTCTCATTATCACGACTATACTTCAAATTACGGAAGGAGAAGTATCCTCCAGCCACTTGTGAAGCGATATCACCCACTCCACTACCAACAGCAGAGTTCAAAACAGTACCCAAAATGCTGGTTCCCATCTGCTGATTCATCTTCTTTGTTATCTGCTCAGCACTATGTTTAGCCACAGCATGCGCAATCTCATGACCTAAAACGATTGCCAGACCCGTTTCATTCTGTGTGTAAGGCAGCAAACCATCATATACAACAATCTTACCACCAGGCATACAGAAGGCGTTAGCCTGCTTGTCTTGAACGAGATTAAACTCCCATTTGAAGTTGTTAACCTCATTAGCATAACCGTTATTACGCAAGTAAGTCTCCACCGCATTAGCGAGGTTACGACCTACACGCTGAACCATTGCCGTATTCTTTACATCAGTAGAACGCTTTGCTGATGCCATAAACTTTGTATATTCCTGATTACTGAGACTCAAGAGCTGTGCATCAGAAACACTGATACGATGTGTACGACCTGTCAAAGGAACCTTTGAAGCCGTACCACAAGCTGTCATCAAAGCGATAACAGCTGCCATTAAGAAATACTTAATCTTCATTTTATTTACTGTTTTTTATAACTATCTATTTGCGAAAGTACAACATTTTTCGTGAGGTACAAATAAAATCATGACTTTTTTATAAAGGTTAACGGCTGAAAACAAAACATCAGAACCGTCGTTTTAAATGGATTTAAACAATCCTTTTTCGTTTTCCTATCTCCTTTGTTACAGGGAGAAAGTAAGTCACTATAAAACTGATAACACCCAACATAGCCACAAGAAGGAAGAACAGACGATAGCCCACATACTCCTGCAAGAAGCCTGTAAACCATCCTGTCATCACCAGTGAGAAGGCTGTTATTGCCGTACCTATTGAATAAGTAAATGTGGAGTGCTCCCCTTTCGTACAATGAGCGAGCCATACAACATAAACCGTTAGTCCAAGACCTGCTCCGAACTGTTCAATAATCATACAGAAATTGATGATTGATAAGGTGGAAACAAAGTAATAGCTGAGGTAGACAAAGACAAACTTTGGTAAAGTCAAAGCCATGACAAACAGCCACAACCATCGCTTTAAGCCATCACGACGAACCAAACTTGCTCCTAAGGCACTACCGCCTATTAATGAGAATGTACCCACTGTACCCAGCACTAATCCTAATTCCTGTGGTGAAAGAGCCAGTCCTCCATTGCTTCCTGGGTCTATCAAGAAGAGTGGTGCTATTCTAAAAAACATCCCTTCAGGTATTAAAAAGGCAAAAAGGAAACACAAGTTAGCCACATAATGAGGACGACGTACAAAGGCAGCCTTGACATCATGCCACCATTGACGTGTCACCCCTGTCCATATCGGGAGGTTCGCATGAATATTATCTTTGGGAAGTGTAATTGCATGAAGTATCATCAAGCAAGTCATTAAAACTGACAGAACCCTGTAAATAGTTGCCCACGAAGGTGCAACAGTCCTATAAATAACCTCTAAGTTACCCGCTATCGTTATAGGAATAGCCATTCCCACTATAATAGAAAGCATATAAGAAATGGCTCGAGTACCCAAAAAAGCTGGTCGATGATGCAAAGCAGCTTCACGTTTATAAAGCCTTTCAATAGCCACATCATGTAAGGCAGCCATCGTTGCTATTATCATTAAGAAAAAAAACTGTCCACTCAAACCAGTCAGTAGATGATGCAGTAAACGCCAATCCACCAAGACTCAGTGCCATCACCAGCTCAGTTAGAATAATCCAAGCATACTTACTCCAATAGCCAACAACAAATCTACCCAACAAAGGGCGAAGGATGAACGGCAGAAGAAACCACGATGTGGTCAGTGTGATAGCACCATTCGACAAGCCCATTCTATTGAAATAGACCAGTGAAGTCATCAAAAGAATAACATACGGAAGCCCTCTCGTCAAATAGAGCGTAGGAAGCCAGAGCCAATGGCTGCGCCACTGGTTTACGATTGGTATTCCATTGATAATCTTCTGCTCCTCGTGCATCTCCTTATGCTTTATTTGTATTGTGCTTCAATAGCTGCAGTTTGATAATAATGATGGAGGATTTCGTCATATTGATAGCCTTTCTCACCCATCACAGCAGCACCAATCTGACACAAGCCAACACCATGTCCCCATCCTGCACCAACAAGACGGATATGCTGTGGAATGTCATTCACGACCTCACTACGTTCTACCACGTAGGCAGAACTGTAGAGATGGCTCTCACTTAATGTGCGTCTTATCTCTAACTCCTTACCGATAATACGGGTAAGCTTTGTTCCTACAATCTTCAAACGAGTAATACGACCACTCTTACCGCGCTCCAAAGGCTGAAGGTCAATAATCTCTCCGAAATCAAGACCACTCTTACGACGAATTAGTTCGGCAAGTTCTATTTGCTTGAAGTCTACTGTCCAGCGATAAAAGTCTTGTGTTTCTTGATCATAGTTATTAAGCACCTGTCCCAAGACTGCCGCATCCTTTGTATTACAAAACGCTTCTGGAGAAGACAGAATCCACTCCTGTGCCGTCTTCTCATCAGTGAGTTCTATTGTAGGGGCTGTTCCCAAAGGTGCATTATCTACTACCGAGAGCAGGTATGGCTTATGAGTATTGTCCCAACAGTACTCATATTCCTCCGAAACACCTCCACAACACTTACTGAAACGGGCGTCACAAATTTCCTTTCCATTCATCAACAACTGACCACGTGTAGCCTTGATAGCCTCTTCAACATGAGGACTCGTTGCCTTCGTAATGCCCTGATAACGTTGACAATGGTCGTCTGCACAGACATCAAACAAAGTATGTGCATCGCTATCATACCATACCACACCTTCTTCATCCGACACTTTTACTGGTGCAGATGCTGTCTGAACACCCATTTCAATAGCTTTTCGTCGTCTCATCTGTACCAATAGCCAACTGCGAGAGATAACAGCGTGTGCCTTCAAAAGCTCTAATGAAGAGGTAGCACTCATCTCACTTGAGATAACACTTGCAAGATAACGTTCTACAGGTAGCTCATTAATAGCCCAGAGCTTATCTCCATCGACAACAAAACGTAGCTTGCCGAGGAAGATTTGTGCCTCTTTACGCTCCCAATGGAAGTCTACACCGATAGTAACATCCTCCAAAGTGAAGGATATATTATCATTTTGCGGGGTAAAACAAAGTTCTTGATAAGCCGCAGAATCCCACAGAATCTGTCCGTCTTTGAACTTTACAATCTGTCTACCAGTCACCTCTTTATTCCCTATTGTATAAGTACCATTCAGCTGAAACCGAATTTCTTCGCCACTAACAATACCTACCGAAACTATAGGTTCTTGCTTCCAATCATCGAAGGCGAGGTCAACTGCCTTATTGCGAATCCGCTTTACGACTTCTGCCATCGCTTCATCTGACAGCGATACCTCACGTAAAACGGCCTTAGCACGCTCTGACGTCATCCCTTCAAAGTCACTCTGACGGGGCAATATCATCAATCCAGCCATATCTAAACTGCCCGGACTGACCAGACACTGCGCCTCTCCTTCTGCCGAATAGCAATCAGGGCGGTGCTTCTCACGTGGGAATACAACTGAAATAAACGCCTCCCCATTACGCCATGCCACGATATTCATCATCGGTTCAGTCTCATCTTCCTTTATTGGAAGTGCTTCATATAAACGGCTAAATAGCTCAACATCATGCTTCTCTTTATGACTCACGATGGCAAAAGCAGGACAGATATAGTCTTTTATCTCGTAGATTCCCTCTGTATCATTCAGTTGTAAGAGCGGAACAGATGTCTCGTAAAGCCTCTCCCAGTCACGTTGCAAAGGAAGAATACCACTTGTTCCAGCCTGAAAGTGCAAGTGGTCAGGTGCACTGGCTCCACACTTCGGTCCGTTATAGAACACCATTAGCTGCGAATAGGCTCTCAGCAAGCGATGTATCTGTACATAATTCTCTGCTATTGCCTGCAGTTGATGATGACGAGAAGGGATAGTGAAATGAACAGGAAGGATTGGGAAAGGGTTGACAAGGATATCAAAATCATTCCCAAAAGGCAGAACAATCTGCTCTACTGGGCGATTCTTTTCACAAAGGAAGCAAGGTCGCTTAGCCAATGTAGCCTTATCAATCTTTGCCCCTGTACTCACCAAGCGTGCAGGATTGAATTGCGCAAGGGCTGAACCCACCTCACGCGTCTGCACATCTTTCAACTCTTCAAAACGTTTTGCAACGTCTTGCCATTGGTTCAGCTGGTTATGAAAAAAATCAGTTAGCCCTTTCTCTCTATCTTGATTCTGTTTCTGACGTGCTAAAATCTCAACTGTACGCAGCTGATCTTTATAGTGATTGTTAGCATTTACCTTATCAATGCTCAGTACGGCATCACTGTTTCCACCCCAACGACGGCACAGATAAAGTTCATCATAGATTCGTCCGATACGGAAACGACGGCTGAAAGCCAATCCCATCGCATAGTCTTCGCCATAGCTTGTGTTCGGGAACTGATGCTGACGAACCAAAGGAGTGAAGAAAGCACGTGGTGCACCGAGTCCATTAATACGTAAGGCATTGTTGCAACCATTATCCTCCGTCCACTCATTATGACTAATCAAGCCCGGTGGAAGGGTATTAAGATCGAAGTCGCACATACGATAAGAACCTACAATCATAGCAGCCTTCTGCTCGTGAAAAGCATTGACAATAGCCTGCAAGGTATTCTCTGAAGAATAAAGGTCATCACTATCCAACTGAACAGCAAAGCGACCACAATGCGCATCATTGATAGCATAGTTCCAACAGCCACCAATACAGAGATCAGTACGTGTTGGAATAAGATGCACAAGACGCTCATCTGCAGCCAAAGAAGACAGTATCTCTGTCGTACCATCTGTCGAATGGTTGTCTACAACGATAACGTTAAAAGGAAAATCTGTCTTCTGTGAGAGTGCAGAAATAACCGCATCGCGCACCGTCTTCTCACGATTAAAGACAGGAATCACCACCGAAGCCTCCACAGGGAAAGTCTCACCAGAGAAGTCAGGCTGTACATATTGCGTTGTATCAACCAAGGCTTTGATAGCAGAGAGATGTGCCGTTGCTGCCTGCTCCATCTCAATCTGTACCTCACGGTTGCAAGGGTTCACATAATCAAACTGCTTTTCACCACTTGCACGAAGGTCATCTTCCTCCTCCGTATAGAGATATTCATTCAGATGAAAGAGTTCTCCCTTACGACTTAAGAATAGACGAAGGTCGTACCAGCCTGCAAACTGATAATCCTTTTCCACCTCTCTCGCTGCATACTCCTTTAAACACTCTGTCTTAAGAAGCACAACAGAGCCAAAATCAAAGTCATCACGGATGCTACCCAACTGATAGGCTGTAACGGGATGCTTCACAGTCTTGCCTGCTTCCTCAGAGTAATGGTCAGCATAAACCATTGCCGCACCAGTCTCCTCCGCCATCTGCAGCATACGCTCAAGCGCATGATAGCCTAACGTGACAGGACCTTGCTTCAAATAAAGCAGAGCATAATCAGCTGTTGCTGTTGTAGCAATAAGGCGCATGGTTGCCAAGGATAGCAAGCCGCCTGTTTGTAGCTGACGGACGTACTGAGGCAATGCCTCAGTAGGCAGGACATCTGCAGCTAACGTATATATATTCTTTACCACACCTGACTCGTACAACTGCGCAGCAAGCGACTGCATCATTGCAGTTGTGCTATACGGTAGAAAGCTATCTATCTGTTTCTTCTTTTCCATCTAAAAAGTGTTCTTTTATCTACTTGCAAAGATACTATAAAATCCCGTCTTACGTACGAAGATTCGAAAGAAAACAACTAACTGCGAATTATTTTCGTGAAAAGAAATATTTATTT
>CAKMOD010000061.1 GCA_927910885.1 uncultured Prevotella sp.
TGGAAGAAGTACTGCAACAAGCTGCTGCATGAATGGTGTGTTTACCAATATCTTCTGCATCACATTGGTCAGCAACATATTACGAATGTTCGTTGTTTGAGAGTTTCCAACATTAACTTGTAGGTCGTGACCTACCATAAGGACATATCATTACCAGCATAGAGCTGTATGTTCTTAGGGGCATTAATCAAGATGTTTCCATTTCCATCCAAATGAATGGAACTACCGCCTGCATCTTTTATTTCAAGTGACTTATTATCATCCATTTAGGATAACAGAAATACCACTACGCGTCTTAAGACTTTTAATACTATTATTTGAACCTCCACCGTTACCAGTCGTTCCGTTAAACAGACTCCCCATAACGTATGGTCTTGCTGGATCACCATGGCGGAAGCCGAGGAGGACTTGGTCGCCTACTTCTGGGATGAATACAAATCCGCGGTTGCTCTTTACATCGTCACTGCTACCGCCATCAGGTGTCATCACACGCACCCAGCCAGTCTGCACTACCATTCGTCTGCCAATTCATACGCACACGAACACGGCCCTTGCCCTGTGGGTCAGCATTACTGAGCACTGTTGCCATCTGTGTCTCGGCTAATGGCATACGTACCTTTGGACTTGGCAGTGCCTTTATCGTTGCAGGGATAGCCTTAAAGCGGTTTTTGTAGTAGCTTCCTTGGCTCACCTCATGGGTTATCTCGATGATGATAAAGTTACCCAAGCTCTCTTTTGATATGTTTCCTACACGCTCCAAGAATGAGCTGTAAAGGCTTACCACAGAACCTACACGTAGGGTTGGCACCTGACTCTCTGCTGTGATGTAATGTGTCTCAGCAGTCTCTGCCGCCTGCTTACGCCCCATGTAATTAATAAGTTCCCGACTCATCGCTGATACGTGGCAATGCACGCTGTCTTGCTGGCTTTGAGAACAATCCTAATGATGCACGGAAGGCACCTCCCGACAGTTTATCATGACCAATGGCTTGGTCTGGTGTCATTCTCTCCATCTCACGGTCCGAACCAGAGTGGTAAGAGAATACCTGCTCTGAACGTGCGAGTGTCTGCAAACCATTAGAAAACAACTTTCAACAACATTGCAACAAGCCCGACACCTGCAAACCAGCCTATACCGCTCTTTCTCATAACGTATTACCGTTGTATTGATAGGCCCACCAAATTACTCCTTTTCAAACCGTTCCTTGAACTCTTCCTCACTCATCATATAGGTGAGGTATAGTTCCACTGCTCTCTTGTAATAGGAAGGTCTGCTGAACGCATACTCGTATTCCTTGTCATCATAAGCACTTCTTAATCGTTGCAAATCATAATCATAGTCTAACACAGGGACAGGATTGGCTTTAGAACCGTATCGAGGAGAGTTCAGTTCGTACTTGTTTATCCGAGCTCTGATGGTCTTACGGTAACTTATATCATCTCCTACAAATGAACTTTGTCTACCCATATCCCGATGCTCTGGCTCGATAACGAATACACAGAAATCTTATCATAAGACTGATTCCATTGGATGACACTTTACTGTACTTCTGCCGTCTCACAGACATCTCAAATAATTTATTCGTTATCATTGGATGGATTTAATTCCAATCCCTCTTGTTCCATTTCTTCCATCATTTCAGGTTTACTTATTCCGAAGAACTTATGTGCCTGAGCTTCCTCATAAATACTTTTACAATTGGTCATCATGATATATGTCCATGAAGTTCTGCCCCAGTCGCCGGTATCCATATACTCCGCATATTTATTCCGCATCTTGTATTCCGAATTAGCAAAATGGCAAAATATCCTCGCTTTTTCTTCAAGAGTATAATTGTTGGAATTCATACCATCCTCATTTTGTAACACCTGATATACGTAAAGTCCAAAATTATTAAAATAAGTCCCGTTCTTACCTGTCGAATTCCTTTCCACTGTTTCTATTAAAGAAGGATGTACAACTAGTTTCTTATTTGAAGTCTGCTCAAAGATTCTGCTTACAAAGCCATAAGGTACATCTTTTTGCTTATTAAAATACCATTGGTTTAACAGCGAACTTCCAAAATAATTATAAGTTGAGAACAAATCATCTAAAATCATCTTTCCACTATAAAAGTCTCCTAAATCATTTTCATCCCCTTCATACTTAGATAATTCCAAAATTTTAAATGCTGAAGGGTCATCATAAATAAGAAATTTATTGAGTGCAAGAATTTGTTGAAATACCTCTGACTTTAACTTAATTTTATCTCCCTCTATGGATAGCATATCACGGAGCATCCAATTATATGTTATAAAATTCTTATCACATATACTATAATAGCTATGGGCAAAGTCAAAAGAACCATCCCCAACGATTTCCTCATAACTTTTGGAGCTATGCTTTTTTAGTCCTATGCCAAACACTTTCTTGATTCTATCTTGAAACAGCTTTTCTGTCGGGCGTTTATAACCATGTGAGGATAAGTAGTAATCCACAAAGGGTATTGTTAGTAGAAAATCTAATTCTGTGGGTTCGTATCTAGGCTTAGATTGGTCATCGCGGAAGTCTCCGCCATACCAGGCTAACTCCTGCAATTTCATGTGCTTGGTCAAGGTTTTTTTGTCTATTCCCATTTCTTTCAATCTTTCCATATTGATGATATTATCATTTAAGGATTGCAGTGTATCTTGTTGGTTCGTATCCACACTCACTTTCCCGCTTTTTGAACTACACTGATAAAATACGATTGCTAATACAATCATTGAAATTGATGTAATAAGTCTTCTCATGTCTATTTTTTTGTATAATGTACTGCAAAAGAATAAAAATAGCAAAGCTTTGGAGAATGACCAAGCAAATGATAGTCTGTCCTCTTGAACTTCATTTTTATGACTCCTCGTAAATGGACGTCAGGTTTACGCTTTCGAAATTTTCCATTATCATTTACAGGCTTTTCGTTATTTACAGTAGAACTAATAGCTTCTATTGTGGTAACTATATCATTTTGTTCATCGTACTCGATTACTACTCCTGTGTGTCCTCTCCATAAGAAGATGTCTCCTCGCTTGGGTATATAATTGGCATTTTTATGTTGAATAAGCCACTTCGGATGATTCTTACCATATTCTATCATACTAGCTGTTGTCCATCCCATAGGTTTCTTTGACCATTCTATTTTTGCAGCATAACGTCCTACCATTTCTGAACAGTCCATTGTTTTAGCACCACTATCTTTGATGCGATTTAGATCCTGGCAGTATGGTATCTTATATTTGGTCTTTCCTACACTTTCTATTGGAATGCAGATACTCTCAAGCCACTTGATGCCTTCTTCTATCTTTAGTTCCTTATCTGTCACCGTTTTCACTCTTTTAGCCTTTGATTGGATGTTACAATCGGATACAGCAAAGCATTTAGATGTTATGTTATCGAAAGCACTTTGTTTTCCTATATAATCTACATTACTACCAATACCTGCAGAGATAATATCTTCATTTATTTCTCCATTGGATTTAATTTCTAGATTTCTTCCAGATTTAGCCCAATAAGCCATGCATGCAACCATTGCGACTTCAATATCTGTACCAACTAGATTTGCATCAGCCTCCGAATTTATAATATTCTTACCGAGTAGCTTTTCCGTGTATTTATTGGTTATTGTATAATTTGAGCGTCCTGTTATCTGCACCAGTCCCCGCCCTTTGAATTTCCAACCATCTCCAACTTGAGTATTACCTAATTTCCTTTTCTGTGAGCAATTTTTGTCATCATATACAATATTGGCTATCATCTCTTCATTTGCAGCCTGAATACCTTGGTCATTATATCTATACAAGTCCTTACGACCATATTTTTCTGCTAAATCCGGATGATTTACCATATAAGAATATGGTGATTTTTTTGATTTACCATCTGTAAAATAACCACCCTGTCTTGTTTGAATATTACCTTGTACCCAGTGTTTTCCATTAACGTTGTCTCTCCCTTTCATACGCCTTGCGGAGTAGTTAAAACTTTCGGTCTTAATATTGAAAGAATCTCCCACTTCTATCTTCGCCTGTGCAAAGAAATGTGCTTTATTCCAACAGGTGTCCATCTTAAAATACCTCATGTGCTTATTATAAGCATCAGCAATTTTTATACGTGTTTTTTCTGAAGTTTTTGGGAAAACCTTTTTAAGCTGCTCTGCTGTAATTGGAGCACTACAACGTGGACATCCACCTTTTTCAGGCTCTGTGCGATTAACATTCGCCTTGCTGGGTTCTGCCTTTGGCGTGGGGATATGCCTCTTGACAGAGAAAAGAACTTCCTTCCCTTTAAGTATGTATTGTTTGGTTTCCTTTGGGGTCTGTCTGCCAGTATTATTATTTACATTTCCGTTGGAAGATTGATTACTACTGAAAAGCCATGAGACAACAACCTTGTAGGCTGTACCTTCCTTGTATGGAGGTGCTGCCAACGTTAAAGAGAACTCATAGACACCCGTACTATTGACAGGGCTACTGGTACTATATACAGGTGATGGCTTGGGGACTTTTCTCTTCTTGGTTGCCTGTTTCGTGCTTATATACATCCAGACGTATCTTGCCGGTTTCCATATTGGAGGTAGAGACACGCACGTATACGGTACTCCCGCTGTCAGCAATACCACCCTGCAGTTTTTCTTTGCAATCAGAATCTTTATAAATGACTAAGCTGCGGAACTCTATTTGTCA
>CAKMOD010000062.1 GCA_927910885.1 uncultured Prevotella sp.
TTTAACGGAAGAAGCGAAGTTAATCATTAAATCAAAACACAACTTAGACAGACAGTCAACTGTCTATTCTATTATAAGCTTCCGACACAGCAAATCTTTTCATTCTTAATACGTCGAAGATGTAAACACGGGATTGAAAAAATCATTACATAATTTCAAAGAAAAACATCTATAACTAACGGCAAAAATACACATAAGAAGCAGGTTTGCAATAAACAGAAAATCAAGCAGTTACCAAGTAGTAAGTAAAAGGTGCTTAATTAGACTTCAAAAGGGCGTTAGTAAGAGCCTTAAAGAGCACCTTTTGCAAGCCAATTAGGCATCTTTTAGAAGCCAAAAGAGCATGTGTTGGTTTTGAGTCACACGAAAATAGTTTACAAATATCAATGATATGAGAATATGTTATTTACAGTAGACGGATAGACATAGTATCTATTTTCATTTAATCTTATAATTTTTCCCTTTTGTAAGCTCATCTAATTGGAGAGAGTAATACCACACGAGTGTATAAGCCTTTACTCTATTATAATCTTTACATTTAATAGAAGAACTATAAAAAGGCAGAAATACACGTAGTATTCCTGCCAATGATAATATAAACAATTACCTTTTCTTATGGAAGATGAACTATATCGGTATAATAAGACATATCACGATAGCGTTCGCTTTTAGTAAATTCACCTCCATCATTATAGTCCTTGAATGGTATAAACCTACCATCATAATCATTGAAGGTTCCAAGGAAGTTTAATCCGCTTGTTTCTATCGGCATGTAATACCATCCCTTCGGGTTGAATCCATTATAAGGAGCATTAAAAGGCGTCTCCTTTGAACGAATAAAATCCTTCTCCCCTAAGTAATAATTATAATAGAATCCGTTGCTACCATTCAATATATAATGTACTTGAATTCCAAAATTGTCTACTATATTGTTGTTAGGATCTCTTAAATCAATATTCCAACCATCTTTACAGATAAACTTAGAATAGTGGACTCCACCTGTGACTGCCGATGGAGATGCTATTCCAGAACCCGTATTAATTACTTGATAAGCTTTATTCTTAGATACAACTTCGGCATAACCAGTACCTGCTGCTAAGCAAATAGACTTTCCTGCAGGTATCGATGTTGTTGAGTTTCCTGGCATACCAACACTACTGCTTCCTCGGCTCAATGCTTTGAGGTCAGTCAGATTAGCGACATATAATGCTCCATAAGGGGGTACATTCCATGGGTTTGGACTCACAAGATAATATCCTTTCAACGATACAGTCTCTCTTGAAGCATTTGTTATCTCAATCCAACCGTTCTCTCCATTTTGTGCAGAAGAATGATAATACTCTGTTATCATCAATGCTCCACGTGTCTCTTTCAGACTTGCATTGATACTAAAGTTATACGTATCACCATCTTTGAAGTCAACGATAGTTTTCGCTTCACGATAGAATCGATTACGCATAGACAAGAAGTCTATTTGTGGGGCTACTGCACCTGCCTTGCTATCAGCCTCACTGCGGAGGATAACTTTTGCTTTTGTCGTACTGGTTACACCTGGTGTAGCCTTTACCCAGAAATAAAAAGGTTTGGTATACTTGGTTGTTCCTGCTCCATCTGCCTCACCACCAATAGCGAAATTATTGACTCTAATCGTATCACATTCGTCTAAAACTTTTCCCTGTCGTTTATCTATATTAATTCTGTATGGACTTGGTTTCCATACAGGAGAAGCTTGTGAGAGGTCAAATGTACCATCCATGTGGAGCACGTCAGACTTCAAGGCAATAGAATAGACACTGCTCTTGTAATACATATCCGACTTTGCTCTAACGCCAATCCAGCTACCTAACATTAAAAACTGAACTTTTGCGTGCTTTGTAGCAGGGTCTACTTTCGTCAACTTCGAATAAAGTGGGATGTTATAATCGTATGAACTTGCATCTATAATCTTTGGTCCAAAAACCCTCATGACGCCATCAGTGCCAATACCTATTGTCCATGCACCATTTTCTACACCGTCTTCCTTACCCGTAGCCGATGCTACTTGCAGTTTAGACAAATCAAAATATGTTGGTACAGAGAACGTAAAGTAACCCTTATTGGCTGAGATAATTTGCAAGCCCTTGTCAAGTTTATAACTTTTTTGGTACTTTCCATCAGTGATATAGACAAATAAAGGAATCGTACTTCCAACCTTCCAATTATAAGTCAATGACCCTTGTTTGTCGTAGGTGATAGGTGTACGGGTCGCAGCAGACTGCTCGGCATCCCATACGGCTGTCATCTGTTTTGCGTTCACCATCTCTTCTACATTTTTTATCTAATGTAACATCAACGGTGAAAGTAGTTTCTTCTGTTGCTTTCTTTTGCTCATTCGAGGTGATATCTTCCTGTGAGCAGGCTGCTAACCCAAGTGAGATAGCTGCAAAAATAAACGCTTTAATAATGCTATTCATAATTTCTGGTTATTCAAAAAAGTTTGGTGTGTATTTAGCTTGACCACTGGGAGTTGTAGTAGTCTCAGTTTCGTATTCCTCTTCCTCATCATCCATATTGTGTCCTTCGGACTTTTGGGGGAGGTTGCCAGAGGCTGTTTCTAAGATAGAAAGTTCCTCTATGATTGGCATTGCAACCATAGTAGGGGAAAGATATTCTTTCTTCATTTTAGCGTTAATTGGTTTGGTTAAGTTAAATATAGGTTTACTCTATCTCACAATGTGGCAAGATAGATATGGTTTGTACCATTAGGCTATATGGTTTGTACAGTCAGGTAGAATTGGGTTTGTAGTCTACTTGGCTTTGTAGATAGAGAATTGTAATCCCCCAGCAAGCTATAGACAGCCTCTGGGGATTATAGTATTATAACAAACGATTAATCGTTGTTCTCAAATTCATTGTTCTCACGACGTGGACGACGCTCATCAAAACGACGCTCACCATCACGACGTGGACGACGGTCACCACGTGGGCGACGCTGTGGCTCAACATATCCCTCTGGTTTCTCAAGCAAAACGCGACGTGAGAGCTTGTACTTACCAGTCTTAGGGTCAATCTCGAGGAGCTTCACCTGAAGCTTGTCGCCTTCCTTGATGCCTGCCTCTTCAACAGTCTCAAGACGCTTCCAATCAATTTCTGAGATGTGGAGCAAGCCGTCCTTACCTGGTAGAATCTCTACAAAACAGCCGTATGGCATGATAGAACGTACTGTACCCTCGTAAACCTCACCAATCTCTGGAACAGCAACGATAGCCTTAATCTTACCAAGAGCAGCATCGATAGAATCCTTGTTAGGAGCAGAAACCTGTACCTTACCAACTCCATCAGCTTCCTCGATAGTGATAGTAGCACCAGTATCTTCCTGCATCTGCTGGATAATCTTACCACCAGGACCGATAACAGCACCGATAAACTCCTTAGGAATCTCCAACTGAACGATACGTGGAACCTGTGGTTTCATCTCTTCACGTGGCTCTGCAATAGTCTCAGTCATGATGTTGAGGATATGCTCACGAGCAGCCTTTGCCTGCATAAGTGCCTTCTCAAGAATCTCGAATGACAAACCGTCACACTTGATATCCATCTGAGTTGCAGTCAAACCATCCTTTGTACCAGTTGTCTTGAAGTCCATATCGCCCAAGTGGTCCTCGTCACCGAGGATATCACTCAGTACAGCATACTTATCTTCTCCTGGGTTCTTGATAAGACCCATAGCGATACCTGATACTGGTTTCTTCATTGGAACACCTGCATCCATCAATGCGAGTGTACCTGCACATACAGTTGCCATAGAAGAAGAACCATTAGACTCGAGCACCTGACTTACCAAACGAACAGTGTAAGGGAAGTCTGCTGGAATCTGACCCTTCAAACCACGCCATGCAAGGTGACCATGACCAATCTCGCGACGACCTACGCCACGCTGAGCCTTAGCCTCACCTGTACAGAATGGAGGGAAGTTATAGTGAAGGAGGAAGCGCTGATAGCTCTTCTCCAATACGTTGTCAACCATCTTCTCATCCATCTTTGTACCGAGAGTACAAGTAGAGAGAGACATTGTTTCACCACGCTGGAAGAGTGAGCTTCCGTGTGGCATTGGCAGTGTATCAATCTCGCACCAGATGTTACGAATCTCATCTGTAGCACGACCGTCCATACGCTTGCCTGTATCAAGAACGCTACGGCGCATAGAGTCACGCTGAACATCTGCAAAGTAACGATCAATAAGTGAGTGTTTTTCTTCGAGGTCGTCTTCTGAAAGATCTGTATGAGCAGCATCATAAGTCTCGATGAAATCAGCCTTAATCTTGCTATATGTCTCCTCACGGTGCTTCTTGTCGTCGTCACCGCTCTGAGCCTGAGCGTAACAAGCATCGTATGTAGCCTTATGAAGCTCCTCACGCAATGCTTCGTCATTGATTTCATCTTCATAGGTACGCTTAACGTCAGTACCACAAGCCTTTGAAAGTTCTTCCTGCATTTCACACATTGGCTTAATAGCCTCGTGTGCAACCTTCAAAGCAGCGATGAGATCCTGCTCAGAAACCTCGTCCATCTCACCCTCTACCATCATGATATTGTCCTTGGTAGCACCAACCATGAGGTCCATATCAGCTTCCTTCATCTGTGGGAATGTTGGATTGATAACGTACTCGCCGTTAACACGTGCAACACGAACCTCTGAAGTAGTGTGCTCGATTGGAATATCTGAAGCTGCAAGAGCTGCAGAAGCTGCCAAACCAGCAAGTGCATCAGGCTGATCAACGCCGTCAGCTGACAGCAACATTACCTGTACATAAACTTCACAGTGATAATCTGATGGGAAAAGTGGACGAAGAACACGGTCCACAAGGCGTGATGTTAGGATTTCGTCGTCATTGGCTTTGCCTTCGCGCTTGGTGAAACCACCTGGGAAACGACCTGCGGCAGCATACTGCTCGCGATAATCAACTTGCAAAGGCATAAAGTCTGTGCCCGGAACTGCCTCTTTAGCTGCACAAACAGTGGCGAGAAGTACGGTGTTACCCATGCGGAGAACTGCTGCACCATCGGCCTGCTTTGCAACCTTTCCGGTTTCAATTGAGATGGTTCTTCCATCTGGCAATTGAACTGTTTTCGTAATTACGTTCATCTAAAATTTTAAAATACTTATTGTTTTGACCAACATCTTAGGGAACCAAAAGTGGTAACTCTGGGTAAGACTCGATTGTCTTGACGTTTACCTTCTCACGCGTCCCAAAAAAATTAATCCGTGCAAATTTACCTATTATATATGTAACTTACAAATAAAAATGAATGTTTTTTAAGTCAGCTAATTATCAGATGTTAAAACGCTTAACTTGCTTTTCTTTTCCTTTTAATATACTCTTACTATTTTTTGTGGTTCCTTTTCCGTAAAATGTAGGATGCGCTTCGTATAGTCTTAACGAAAGAACTGAAGTTACTCATTAAACAAATAACACAGCTAAGACGCTCAGCTATTTATTCTATGATTATCCTCTATCATAGAAAATTTCCTTTATTTTAATACTGCAAAAATACAGATAAGGCACAGAAAAATCATTACAAAATATCAAACAAAACAGCTATAAATAACGATAAAAATACGAATAATGAGCAAACCTATAACCAACAGAAAGTCAGCTGGTTACAAAGTAATGGAAGAAAAGGTGCTTAATTAGACTTCAAAAGGGCGTTAGTAAGGGGCTTAAAGGGCGTCTTTTACAAGTTAATTAGGCGTCTTTTAGAAGCCAAAAGAGCATGTATTGGTTTTGAGCTACACGAAAATAGTTTACAAACATTGGTTATAAAAAATCCGATTATGGGCAGATACTCTTGCACCATAATCGGAGTTTATATTGATTGGTATTGTTTAGTTTTTCTTTGGTGCTGCAAGACAATCTATAATATTAAATAGACTGAGCATTATCTTGCTACCCACTTCTTTATTTTACCAAAACCTTCTTGCCATTGATAATGTAAATACCAGGAGCTAATTTTCCTTTATCATTAGCATCTCTGACCTTCACACCATTAATATTATATACTGCACCATCATTCTGGTCTGTAACTTCCATCTTATCAATAGCGGTACTTACTTTGGTTATCGCCTTTCCTACAATGTTAACACTACGTAAGAAGTACCCCAGTCCGGTTACTACCAAACCATTCTGTTTTAACTCTTCGATAACCTTAGGCTCAAGGTCAAGGGTATAGGCCTTTTCGTCTTTCTCATTATCCAAGTTGATAATATTACCATACTGTACGCTAAATGAGAACTTAGGTCTTTTTGAATCAGTAGGATTCTTTTTATTCTGGCGCAAGAAAATCTTTGCACCAGGATTAGCATCTCTCACCACAAATTCAAGTTTCTGACCTTCTACTAAGTGCGCAAACAACTCTGCAGGGATAATTGTTTCACCCCACTGGAGTTCCTTGAATCCTGTCCAAATAGCATTCTTCTTTGATGAATGACAAACAGTATATAAACGGACGTTCTCACCTTTCAACACGCAGCCCTCATTCCTTAGCTTCTTACTAAGTTCTTCTGTCACAACAAAGGTTACCTGAGCATCCTTATTTGTGAACTCTGGCTTTAGAGTAGTGATAGAATGTCCACTTTTATTAAAGATATCAAGGCTTGCTTGCTTTGTAGGATCACAAACCTCAAGGTCCATAACCAACTGATCTCCTACATTAATATTAGCAAACTTCTCTTTAGCAAGATCAAGACTTATCTTCTGATTTTTTCTGTATTCTGGACGGCTACCTATCCATAGTAGTGTATTTGCACGTTTAAACACACGCAACCAGTCTACTTCTGTAACAAACTGATTAGGAACCTTATTAATATCACCTCCATACTTAGGGTTTAATTCAGGATAGAGGGTTCCACCAAATCCTTTATATGGATACATACTTGGTAGTATTTCTGTATTAGCTTTCCACGCCTTACCACCTACTTGCCCTGTGATGGCTACATCCCAAACACGATCTTCTCCATACTTTGTATAGTTTTCTTGTAAAAGTGCATTATAACGATATGGATACTTCGCGCTGTTTAATTTGTATCGATCATCCTTTGTACGGAAAACGGATCTAACTCTTCCATCTAAGAGGAAAGTTACGGCTAAGTGCATTGGGTCACCTGGTTCTGGATCGATCTGTGCACCATAAACATGGAAGTCTTTTCCTGGATCAAAGTCAATCTCCCTTACACGATCTCCATAGTCATTAATATTATAAGAGCTATTAAACTTACCGTTTTTCATGCCAGCACCATAATCTATGCCATGAGTTGTCTGATGCAGATAAAAGCCTTTCTCCTTCATTGCATCTTTTCGGTCCTCATTTACAAAGAACTCTTGCAAATCGATCTCAAAGGTACTTGCACCACTACAATGACGAAGCCAGAGTGCCATCCAAGTTCCGAACTCGTATGGAATCTTTGCTTTTACTTCTATACGGGAGTAAAGAGGATAATAAACTCCGTGTTCTAATCCTTTGCCAGTTACCATGCCAGCTCCATTAGCATTACGACTGGAGAGGGCCCCAGACCACCAACCATACTTTCCAAAGTCGTGCTTTGGCTTAAAAGGTGGCTGTACCTTTACTTTATAATCGGTTCCAGCTGGGTCTTTTTTTAGGATCAGGACGACGTCCTGTCAAAAGAGGTTCACGTGAAGCGGTTATATATGCCACTCCATTTCTTACCTTAACCATATCGGCACGATAATACTGAACACCTCCTTGCCCTTCTGTATTACCATAATCATCAAACTTATAATTATACTTTGGATTACCATAGATCCCCCATCGGGATTCGTCAATCTTGTTTCCATTAAACTCATCACCTCCATAGTAATTCCAACCAGCCATTGGCGGTACGGCATTCTGTGTTACTTGTGCAGATAGGTTAGAGAGTCCTAAGCATAATCCACAAAGTAATAATCCTGTTTTTTTCATGTTGTTTTGATTAATGAGCAGTTTAAAACTACTCGTCGTTATTTAATAAAATATAGGTGGTTCAATATTAAACAGGAAAGCTGATATCATCTTGCAAAGCTAACCTGTCGTGATTTTTCAATCTAATATGAACAAACCTTCGGCTGCAAAATTACACTATTTCCCGCATATTTACTCACTTCGTGGCTCGGGTAGAGTGCAAAATAACTGTAAGGTATTGTAAACGTATTCATTTTATGTTGAAGAATATAAAATGAACACGCCTATTGTTTATTTTTGTTTCATTCAAAGGGGTTGTATTACATTGTTACCTTTTTATAAGATATGATTGTAGATAACAAATGACACAAAGAAAATTGGATAGTTTAAATTTTATCTTATAAATAAGAAAAGGGTATATAAGAAAATACAATATGTCCCCATTTTCATGCGAAGAAAAAAAGTTCGTTTTCAATAAACGATTTCTATAAATCTACTTTCCTGTCACTCCTATCACTCCTTTTACACAAGTAAAAAGCTGATTATAAGTTGATTACACCAAATGTTAAAAGTGACAGCAAATTAAATTGAAAGTAAACTTGTAGAAAAAAGTATTCTCGTGCTAATTTTGAGTGCCGATTATGAAGCCAAAAATAGGAAGAAACTTATTTATATTTTGTTCTTGTTTTCTGAACTGTTGTAAAACTGTTCTTTGAGAAAACAATCACTTCCTTAAATCATCTATCGTCTTTACCTCTATATAGTCGTTGAGAGAGCCACGTAACATTTCTTTCCTTAAAAGGTCATTCAGCAGGGCTATAAGACTATCCCAGAAGCCTTCTACGTTAACCAAAGTTACCTTCTTATGATGATAACCAATAGAAGCTGAGGCTGCAACGGTGAAAATTTCATCAATGGTTCCTATACCGCCAGGCAATGCAAAGAACTCATCAGAGCGTTCCATGATAATTGCTTTGCGATCAGTGAGGTCTTCACAAGGAATCTCTACATCTACATAGTCACTAACTCTGCGCCCTTCTTCTAAGATGCGAGGGATAACTCCGATAGTACGTCCACCAGCTTCGTGTACAGCCTTACCAATACACTCCATCAATCCACTATTAGCTCCACCATAAACAAGCGTATGTCCATTCTCTCCAATCCATCGTCCCAACTCTTCCGCAGCACGGAAGTAGTCGAGAGCAATGTTATTGTTTGCAGAGCAAAATACGGCTATATTCATTTTATTCTTCTAAGAGTTTAGCTGCCATTTCGCGTCCTAAGCGATTACACTCTTCCTTAATCTCTGGAGTAAGTGCTTGCTTCATCTCTACAGGTTCCCCTACTTTTTCGAAGTGGAGATGATTCTCATTCCATTCGCCAATGGCAGCAACAGCCTTTGAAGCCCAAGAGTAAGAACCAAACCAACCAATAAGATGGTTCTTGATATCGCGATTAGCAACCTCCTGCAAGAGTACATCCATCTCGTGATAGAGTCCTGCGTTATAAGTAGGAGCACCAACGATTAAGCCACGGAAGCGGAAGACGTCCTGAAGGATATAGCTATGATGAGTCTTAGAAACGTTATACAGACGGATATTCTTCACACCAGCAAGAGATGCTGAACGTGCAATCTGCTCTGCCATACGCTCTGTATTGCCATACATTGTACCATAGCAAATCACCAAACCAGGCTCTGTTTCATACTTAGACATACGGTCATACAGTCCGATAACTTTGTCAACATACTTATGCCATACTGGTCCATGAGTAGAGCAGATGTAGTCAATATGAATACCAGCAAGCTTCTTCAATGCGTTCTGAACAGGTGTTCCGTACTTTCCAACAATGTTAGAATAGTAACGAACCATCTCCAACCAACACCAATCTGTATCAATCTCTTGATCGATGAGACCGCCATTTAATGCACCAAAACAACCGAATGCATCGCCTGTAAAGAGGTGGCTAACCTCACCTTTACAGAGTGTCATCATCGTTTCTGGCCAGTGAACCATTGGAGTCATAAAGAACTGTAAGGTATGATTACCTAAGCTCAACTCCTCACCATTCTTAACCTCTAACGTATTATCCTTGACACCGTAGAATCCTGACATCATATCAAAGGTCTTCTTATTACCGATAACCTGAATATTAGGATAATATTTACGCAGCAAACCAATTGAGCCAGAGTGATCAGGCTCCATGTGGTTGATAACTAAGTAGTCAATCTGTCGGTCGCCCAACACCTCACGAAGTTTCTCAATAAACTGAGTAAAGAAGTCTACTTCAACTGTATCAATAAGGCAAACCTTCTCATCATCAATGAGGTAAGAGTTATAAGTCACACCATAAGGCAATGGCCATAATCCTTCAAAGAGGTTCTTATTACGGTCGTTAACTCCTACGTAATAAACTTTATTGGCAATTTCTATCATTTTATTTTTGAATTTATGTAGTTTCTTTTAAAAGCTTATTGGGCTTATTTGGTAAATTGGTTTATTTGGGTAAATAAGACTAATTATAAAGCCCCTTCTCTCATCTTCTCACCAAACTCCTTACTTACATAGTTGAAGATATCCTTACAGCAATCTGCGGAGAACACCAAAGCATAATTGATGAGTTTATCCCACTGCTCTTCTGTCAGTCCTCTTTCGAGGTCAACACGAGTGATTCCATACTTCAACATACCGAAAATAAAGCCTGCATTAAAGTTATCGCCAGCTCCGATAGTACTAACAATATTAGTATCAAGTACTGGATATGACTTTTTCAATTCCTTACCACTACGCACCTCCACTGGTTGACTTCCCTGTGTATAGATAAACTGTTTGCAATAGAAGGAAATCTCTGCATTATAGACTTTATCAGCATCCTCCTTCTTATAAAGTGTCGCAAAGTCCTCGTGACTGCCACGTACAATATCAGCATAATCAAGGTTCTCTATCAGATTAGGTGTTATCTTGATAACCTCATCTTTGTGTGCTGGGCGGAAATTAACATCATAGTAGATGATGGCACCACGTGAGCGAGCATAATCGAGCAATCCTACTACCTGTGGACGAATCACTGGATTCACCGCATAGAAGGAACTAAAAAAGCACGATATCATCGGGCTGTATATCAGGAAAAGTAAAATCTAACTGATCGTGTGGGTGATCTTTGTAGAAGATATATTCTGCATCATTCTTCTCATTGAGGAAGGCAAGCGACACAGGCGACTTTGAATCAGGGAAAGTAGAAACGCTATCAGCATTCACACCATTGTTCTTCAAGAAATCAATGATGTATTTTCCAACATGGTCATTACCCGCTTCAGAAATAAACGATGCGTTAACTCCGCAGCGTCCTAACGATGTAATGGCATTAAAGGTAGACCCTCCCGGAACTGCCTCAACTGGTTTATTATCCTTAAAGATGATGTCTAAAACGGTTTCACCTATACCTATTACTTTCCGCATTTTATTGTGAATTATGTTGTGTCTCACTTTAGTTGTGCAAATATACTGAAATTTAGGCGGATTACAAAATGAAATGAGTTCTTTTTTCTTTGTCGATTAAAGTCTATTACTTTTCATTCTTTTTTCTTAATTTTGCACCCTATGACAAGGTATCAAACTGCAGTCTTGGAGAATGGACTGCGAATCATAGCCCTTCCATCGACCTCACCTGTGGTTTATTGTGGATATCAATTCAATGTCGGGACAGCCAACGAACTGCCTGATGAGGAGGGGATAGCTCATTTCTGTGAGCACGTTACGTTCAAGGGCACTACTCGTCGTACAGCAATAGATGTTATTCACTGTCTTGAACAAGTGGGAGGCGACCTCAATGCCTTTACAACTAAGACCGATACGGTTTACTATTCTGCTATTCTAAAAGACCATCTCCCACGAGCAATAGACCTTCTGACAGATATTGTTTTCCATAGTGTCTATCCACAAAAGGAGATAGATAAGGAAGTTGAAGTTATCTGCGATGAAATCGAATCCTACAATGATAGTCCTGCAGAGTTGATCTATGATGAATTTGAAAATATCATCTTCCGTGGGCACCCTTTAGGACATAGTATCCTTGGAACGGCAGAGCGTGTTCGGAAGTTCACAACTGAGGATGCACTTCGATTCACAAAAAAGCATTACCAACCGATGAATTCGGTGTTTTTTGCGTATGGTGATATAGATTTTGATAATCTGCTCAGTCTTTTAGAGAAAGAGAATGGCTGCAAAGTAAAGGTAAAGGGAGAAACTGAAAAACCAATAGAAATTCCGCTTCCTGCATTGAGTGAATACCAACCTCAAACGGTTAAGATTAATAAGCATACTCATCAAGCTCACGTAATGATTGGTAATCGTGCCTACAGCATACATGACAAAAGACGTATGGCACTTTATCTATTGAATAACATCTTAGGTGGTCCCGGTATGAGTGCCCGTTTGAATCTTGCACTTCGCGAACGTCGTGGACTTGTCTATACGGTAGATAGTTCTATGGTGAGCTATTCGTTAACGGGTATTTGGGCTATATACTTCGGTTGTGATGCCGATGATTTGGACGAATGTATGCGCCTTGTACGTGCAGAACTCGACCGTTTCATCGACATTCCATTAACGGATGACGAGTTGGCAGTAGCTAAACAGCAGATTAAAGGACAGATTGGCATAGCTTGTGACAACCGAGAGAACCTTGCTTTAGACTTCGGTAAAGGTTTTCTCCACTATGGATGGAAGAAGGATATATCAGCACTCTATTGCAACATTGACGCTATCACGGCAGAGGAGGTGCAAGCTGTTGCGCGCGAACTCTTCCCAGAAGAACGACTTACAAAATTAATTTATATATAAACAGCATAACTTTTCCTTTAACAAAGAATACCTCTGGCACGATTTTCTCTATAAGAAAGAAAAGGGAACAGACTCATAAAAGAAAACAAACATAAATAAAAGCAGGATAATGAAAGCAAACATTGAACGTACTGACAAAAAGAGAATCGTTATTGTTGGTGGTGGATTAGGAGGTTTGGAATTGGCCTTCAAATTAGTAGACGATGACTATCAAGTAGTATTAATAGATAAGAATAACTATCATCAGTTCCCTCCATTGATTTATCAAGTGGCTTCGGGTGGTCTTGAACCAAGTAGTATCTCCTTTCCTTTCCGTCGACTTTTCCAAGGTAAAAAGGACTTTTTCTTCCGAATGGCAGAGGTAGAGTCGGTGAATACGGCTAAAAAGTCAATCAACACGACGGTGGGCGAGATAGAATACGACTATCTTGTGTTGGCATTTGGAGCAAAGACTAACTTCTTTGGGAATAAGGATATTGAAGCAACAACCCTCCCGATGAAATCGGTTAGTGAGGCTATGAAACTCCGTAATACAATCCTGCGTAATCTTGAACTTGCTTTAACAGAGGAAGACCCAGCACGCAAACAGGCATTGATGAATATCGTTGTTGTCGGGGGTGGTGCTTCGGGTGTTGAAATTGCAGGAGCTGTGGCTGAGATGAAGAAGAACATCATTGCTCGTGATTATCCCGACCTTGACTCTTCTCAAATGCATATCTACCTTGTTAATGCAGGTGACCGTCTTCTTGCAGCTATGGATCCAGTATCATCAAAACGAGCAGAACGAGATCTGAAAGACTTACATGTTCATATCCGTCAGCCTCAGTTTGCAACAGAATATAAAGATGGCATACTGAAAACCAGTGCAGGCTTGGAGATTCCTACACAGACTGTTATTTGGGTGAGTGGTATCTGTGCGAATACCATCGAAGGTTTTCCTGCGGAGAGTATTGGGCATGCTGGTAGACTCCTTACCGACCGTTTTTGTCGTGTAAAGGGTGTAGAAGACGTCTATGCAATTGGAGATGTGAACCTTGTAGAAGGCGATGAGGAATATCCACTTGGTCATCCTCAGTTAGCACAAGTAGCTATGCAGCAGGCAAAGACCGTTGCAAAGAACTTCAAAGCAATGTTGAAAGGAAAAGAGCCAAAGCCTTTTAGATACAAAAACCTCGGTGTAATGGCAACTATTGGACGTAACCATGCTGTTGCTGAAATCTCAGGAAATAAGTTTGGAGGCTTCCCTGCGTGGGCATTGTGGCTCGTTGTCCATCTCCGTTCTATCCTTGGCGTAAAGAATAAGACGTTTATCCTGCTCAACTGGGTATGGAACTATATTAATTATAAACAAAGCCTTCGTTTGATTTTGAAGGCAAAATAAAGACTCTGTTCCCTACTATTGGGAACAGAGTCTTTTTCTGATTCTTTCATTAAAAACATAGATTAGAAATAGAATAAAGCCTTGTACACTTTATAAAGACAATACCACTTATCCCCTCATTGCTCTACGTTTGTAAACTATTTTCACACAGTTCAAAAACAATACATGCTCTTTTAGCTTCTAAAAGATGCTTAATTGACTTGCAAAAGATGCTCTTTAGAGCTCTTACTAACGCCCTTTTCAAGTCCAATTAAGCACCTTTTACTTTACTGCTTTATAACTAACTGATTTCCTTTTAGTTACAAACCTGCTTTTTATACGTATTTTTCTCCTTATTTATAGATGTCTTATTTGAAATTATGTCATGATTTTTCAAACCATTATCTTCGAATTTTCAAAGTGCTAACATGAAAAGGTTTTCTATGACAGAGGGTAATAATACAATAAATTGTAGATGGTCTTGACTATGTTTTTGCTTTATGAAGAACCTTTTTCTGCCTATTAATTAATTCCTATTTACCAATAGAAAAACTTTTTATACACATAAAACAAATTATTATTATCTTATTTATAGACTATTATTACACCAATCAATCCTATTCCCCCTTCTTTCTTATACTTATTTACCAACCCTCCTCTTATTATTTCATGAGAAGAATTTAGAGAAGATGAAGGGGTTAATACAGAGAGAAAGTGTGATAATCGCTTATTGAAGTCAAAACAAGCCTCATCTGATGAACACGTTGATGACATAGTACTACTTTACCTTTTTCTATATAATTGTTAGTAGGATAAACCCCAATCGGTCATTAGTGCCTAAACATATTTTGTTTTATTATCGAGCAGATTATTTGTTTTTTGGAACACAGGCGTAGCGGGCTACGTCAAGTTACAAAGACAGACAAGATGCAGAGAAGAAAATAAAAGATGTTAGGAAATAATACCATAACAAGAAGAACTATACATATCGTGTCTAATAACCAACTTGAATTAAAAAAGAAACAAAAATAAGAAAGGCTGGAATCCACTATAGGGTCCAGCCTTTTATCATTAACAAAAGCCATCAAACTCCCCCTCTCCACCCTGAGAGGGTTTGGCATGATACTTTATTTCTTACAGCGTATACAAGACCTGTATAACGGTCTGACCGACTGCCTGCAACGTATTCTTGTCGATATGCTCCATCGTATCATTGACAGTATGCCATGTCGGACCGAAAGAGCTTTGCTGACAATCAGGATAGTAAGGTATGATATCAATTGTAGGAATACCTGCAAATTGATTCACTGGGACATGATCGTCGGTAACCATGCCACCAACAGCATCAGGGAAGTAAGAACCAAAGCCTGCGTTCTTTGCAGCCTCCCACACACGGTTTACGATATCAGGAGCAAACTGAATAGACATTCCCTCACGATAGAACTGTGCACCTTCGCCACCTACCATATCGAGAAGAATACCAAACTCAGGCTTAACAACCGTTGGGAAGTTCTTTGCGTAGTATTGTGCACCAAGTGCCCAAGAGTCGCCAGTGTCTTGATATCGGGTCTCCCAACGTGGTATTCCCCAGTCTTCAGCATCAAAACAAACAAAGTCAACACCTACTTTTAACTTCTTATCAGCCTGCAACTGACGTGCTAACTCAAGCATTACAGCCACACCACTGGCACCATCATTCGCAGCCATAACAGGCTTCTTGTGGTTAGTAGAGTCTGGATCATTGTCTGCCCAAGGACGACTATCCCAGTGTGCACAGATTAAGATACGCTTCTTTGCTTCTGGATTGAAACGTGCGATGATATTAGTTGACTTCAAGACCGTACCGTCATAGGCTTTTACATCGGCTTTCTGCTCCTGCACCTCACAGCCATACTCCTTGAATTTCTCTACTATCCATTTGCCACACTTATCATGTGCTTCAGAGTTCATCACACGTGGTCCGAAGTCACACTGTGCTGCCGTGAAGGCGTATGCAGAGTCGGCATTAAACGTAGGGCCGACAGGCTTGACTGTAGCCACAGTATCAGCAGCATTATCAGCATTGCTTGCTTTCCCCTTACAGCCGTATGCTACGGTTGCGAGGGACACTGCCAAGAGGCAGCCGAAAATGAGTTTTATATTCGTTTTCATTGTTGATTGATTTCTTTTACACTCCCACACTATCCCAAAGAGATGGTGGAAAACCTTCTTACTACTTATTTTCTAACGCTCTGTACCTGCGCCATTACACGCAGCCAGTTGCCTCCCCATATCTTTTCGATATCTTTTTCGCTATACTTACGACGCAAAAGATGGAGGGTGAAGTTTATCATTTCACTCGCATCAGCCATACCACGTACAGTGCCATCACCATCGAAGTCGGTACCAATACCTACATGGTCGATGCCCATAATGTTGATAGCATGCTCAAGATGGGTAATTGCATCCATCACAGTAGCCTCACTACCCTTCTTCAAGAAGCCTTGGAACATTGTGATATGAGCAACACCACCCTTCTTTGCCAACGCCCGCATCTGGTCGTCGGTAAGGTTGCGAGGAACGTCACAGAGTACTTTGCTATTAGAATGACTACATACGATTGGCATCGTACTAAGCTCCAACGCATCATAAAAACTCTTCTCTCCGCCATGGCTTAAATCGACCATAATACCATTACGGTTCATCTCCTTGATAACCTCTTCACCAAACTTACTTACGCCACCGTGGGTGTTGCAGCCTCGAGCAGAATCACAAATATCGTTATCACCATTGTGACAAAGGGTTATATAGGTCACACCACGCTGTGCAAAGTGCTTGACATTCTCAAGCTTATGCTCCAAAGCAAGACCATTCTCAATAGCAAACATGATGCTCTTACGCCCCTTACGCTTATCCTCATAAAGGTCAGAAGGTGTACGAGCAATACTAATATAGCGTTGGTTTTGCTTAACAATTTCCTCTATTTTGTCGAAAATAAGGTTGGCATAGACAGCTGGTGAGAGATGATCCAACGTCTCAACGAGATGAGGATTAAAGCGTTTCAGACCTTCAACATCTATCTTTGACGAGAAAGACTCACCAATCCTCGGCTGTGGAAGGTAAGCAGCCATGGTCACTGCATCCTGTCTTCCCTCCGTCATCTTATGGAGATCGTAGAGAATACGTGAGTCACGCTGATCGAAGTTGACACCTTGTGGGAAGAACATCGGCGTATCACAGTGTGTATCAAGCGTCAAGATGCGCTGATGAAGTTGCTTAGCAAGGTAGAAGTTATTAGACTGTCCGACCAACCACTGGAAGAGTTTTCCGCCCTCTACACCCATCCATTCGGGATGCCATTGCACACCCATGATAGGCTTATACTCACTACTCTCTATCGCTTCAATCACCCCATCAGGCGAAAGAGCCGTCACACGAAAACGCTTTCCAGGGGCTTTCACCGCCTATGATGGAAGCTATTGACCATTATACGCTCTTCCTTATAGAGCGCATAGAGTACGGACGACTTTGTAAGCGTCACACTATGCGTTGCTTCACTACGTTCGGCATCCTGCGAATGCTTAAGTGTTGCAGCATGATAGGTTGTTATCGTCTTGTCTTTACTGAGTTTCTTTTCAACCGTTTCATCCTCTCTAATATAATCTTCATAGATATCTTGCTGTACCTTTCCACCCAAAGCGACAGCAAGGGCTTGCGCTCCACGGCAGATACCGAGGATAGGCAACTGGCGATTAAACGCCA
Source organism: uncultured Prevotella sp. (assembly GCA_927910885.1). Taxonomy (GTDB): domain Bacteria; phylum Bacteroidota; class Bacteroidia; order Bacteroidales; family Bacteroidaceae; genus Prevotella. The sequence continues at coordinate 17,881 of CAKMOD010000062.1, forward strand.
AACGGATAAGCATCAGTTCGGGTAAATCACGCTCAGCATTGATATTATGAAGTTTGGGAGAAGGCTCCTCGCCAAGCCACAGAGGATTGATATCAGCACCACCTGTAAGGAGAAGACCGTCAAGATGGTCAAGGGTGTTAATAAGCACATCCTTATCAGCCACAGGAGGAACAAGCATTGGGATTCCACCCGCTGCTACTACCTGCTTATAATAGACATCCCTTATCGCAGCATCACCGTCTATATAATTGGTAGTGATACCAATTATAGGCTTACGCTTTGCTTCTGGGAAAGTTGCATACACCTTATCAAGATGTGACTGAAGATCGTATTGCATTCTTATTCTTTTTTGAAAGATCGGTTTATCGTTGACTTCTTTAGAGCAATTCTTCTGCTATTGGTATCTCACGCTTAATACTCTGTTCAAGAGAAATCAGTGTCTCAGTTGACACAACACCAGAGATACCTTGCAACTGATTGTTAAGAAGGTCCATCAACTGCTCGTTATCTTTAGCATAAAGCTTCACAAGCATTGTATAAGGACCCGTTGTAAAATGACACTCAACTACCTCTGGAATAGCACTGATGCGTTCAACAACTTTCTTATACATAGAGCCACGCTCGAGATTAAGTCCTACATAAGTACAAGTTGTATAGCCTAAACTCTTAGGATTAACGTCGAAGCCGCTACCTGTTATAACTCCATTCTCTATGAGATGTTGTACACGCTGATGAATAGCAGCGCGTGATACGCCACACTGGGCAGCAACATCCTTGAAAGGCATACGTGCATTCTGTGAGAGGATACCCAATATTTTCTTGTCTAAACGATCTACTTTTTCCATGTTCTGCAGTTGATATTATTTCTTAATTCTATGTTTCTAAAGCTTTAATTGATGACGAGCAAAAGTAGGGAATAATTATGGAACAAACAACAAAATGACATAAAAAATGCGCCACTTGGGCGCATTTTGTTTTTATTTTAAGCAAGAGAACAGTATTTCACTGCTTTCTTCTTACTTTTTCACATTCTTCTTTGCCTTCTGAGCAGGAACTTTCTTTGCGGGTACGAGTTTTGCAGCATCAATCACCTTTGTTTCCTTTTCAGCTGTAGCCTCAATGCCTTTCAGCTCAAGGGTGAAGATAAGTGTTGAGAAAGGACCGATGTCACGACCTGCGCCACGCTCACCGTATGCGAGATGCTGTGGGATAACAATCTCCCACTTTGAGCCAACAGGCATCATCTGCAGTGCCTCTGTCCAACCCTTAATAAGTCCACCAACATTGAAGGTATCGAACTCTACACCATGACGCGAAGTTGCATCAAATACCTTTCCATCAATGGTCTTACCCTCATAGATTACCTGAACGCGGTCAGCTTCTGTTGGCATAGGTCCGTCACCCTTCTTAATAATACGATACTGAAGACCATTAGCCATTGTTACAACACCTTCCTTCTTCTTGTTCTCTTCCAAGTAAGCTTCATTCTTAGCCTTTATCTCAGCATCTTTCTGTGCTTTCAACTCTACTTCCTTCTTCTCGAAGATTTGCTCAGCAGTAGCCTGCTTGAGCACTGTAGAATCCTTTGCCAAAGCTGCTACAAAGCCCTTGTAAAACACATCAGGGTTAATTGGAGCCGATGTGCCTTCGAACTTAGATGCAACATTAGGTAACATGGTCTTATCTACCTGTGAAGTAATAAGCAATCCTGCTACATAAGCAGCAAAAGCAGAGTCTTTGCGATTATCAATACCTTGACGCAAGCCACGCAGGAAGTCTGGCATCTGTGCTGAAGTTACACCAAACTGATTTGCAAGATACTCGTCCAAACCACGTGTCATAGACATACCTGCAGCATAGCTCAATGTATCAGAAGATGAAGTCAGCACTACTGCGCCTTCTTTACATTCTACTGGACACTTTGTATTCTGCTTTCCTTTCTTCTTGCTCTGTGCACTTGCAGTATTAAAGACTGAACCTGCTGCAACGAGCAGAGCCAGCATTATAAGTTTCTTCATTGTTTTGTCGTTTTTAAAGAAAAGGTTTTTCTAAATTAAAAAGGTTGTAGATTCGATGATTACTAAGCTTTAAGATATATATATGTGTCTTCCTTTCTTATAAGACAAGAGTATCATTACTGAATTATTCTCATGAAAATAAAGAATTACTTTCATGAGAATAAATATTTATTTTCACGACAATAAATATTTTCTTTCATGAAAATAATTCGTCATCATCGTGAAAATGGATTACAGCTGATGCTCTTCCATATAAGAAAGGAAGACTCATCGAACCTTTATCAACCCTTAGTTGATTACATACCTGGCTTGCCGTGTGGCATAACTGGCATACCCTGAGGCATACCTGGCTGACCCTCTGGAGCCTTCTCGATACCAAGTAACTCAACTGTAAAGATAAGTGTTGAGAATGGCTTGAGGTCTGGACTTGGCTGCTCAGCACCGTAACCAGCTGTATAAGGAATAGTAATCTCCCACTTTGCACCAACAGGCATCTTTGTAAGAGCCTCTGTGAAACCTGGGATAACACCACCTACTGGCATTGTTGCACCATCACGCTGATCGAAAACCTTACCATCGATAGTCTTACCTACATAGTTAATCTTAACAACATCAGAAGCCTTTGGTGTAGCACCAGAGCCAGCCTTGAGTTCCTTAACCTGTACACCCTGACCGATAGTCTTCACACCTTCCTTCTTAGCGTTGGCAGCCATGTAAGCATCACTCTTCTTCTTATTCTCACCGTATGTCTTCTCAGCAGCCTTCATCTGGATAGCCTTTGAAGTCTTCTGCTCAACCTCACGAGCCTGCTCTACAGTCATCTTCTGACCATGACCCTTTGCACTTGCAGCAAAACCAGCGAGGAAGTTATCCAAAGAAACAGTCTTTGTAGAGTCTTCACCAAAGATCTGACGGTTGATCTGATTCTTGATAATCATGTTCATCTGCATACCTACACCGATACCAGCATTGTAAGCAGCACGCTTCTTATCATCACCATTCTGCGCACCATCATTCATACCCTTGATAAACTCATCGATGTAAGCTGTATCAATCTGCATCTGCTGGAGATACTGCTTTACACTCTGACCCTGATCAATACCGAAAGCATAGCTCAAAGAGTCAACATCAGACTTCAAATCTTCCTTTGGAGCTGAGTTACCACAAGCAGTGAAGCCTGCAGCTGCGATAGCCATAGCGGCTAATAAATAAATTTTCTTCATTATTTTAATTGTTTAGTTTCTTAAGCAATATTATTAGAGTAGGCGATGATGGACGTATATTGCCACCTATTATCACCTACACACCATTCTTTACTTTACCTCTATCAACTCTACGTCGAAGACAAGAGCTGCGAATGGAGGTATCTGTGCACCAGCACCATGCTCACCGTATGCAAGGTTATAAGGGATGAAGAAGCGATACTTAGCACCTTCCTGCATAAGCTGCACACCCTCTGTCCAACCTGCGATAACCTGATTCAAACCGAAAGTAGCTGGCTGGTTACGCTGATAAGAACTGTCGAAGATAGTACCATCAATCAGTGTTCCCTCATAATGACATACTACCTGATCTGTAGCTGAAGGCTTCTTACCATCACCTTCCTTCAACACCTGATACTGCAAACCAGATGGCAAGGTTACAATACCATCCTTCTTACCGTTCTCAGCAAGGAAAGCCTCACCAGCAGCCTTTGCTGCCTTACCAGCCTCAGCGGCTGCAGCCTGCTGCTTAGCCTCCTGCTCTTGGAAGAAGTTTTGTACGAGAGTCTGTGCCTCTGCATTGTCAACTTTCAGTTCTGAACCTGAAATTACATCCTTGATAGCCTGTGCGAAGTCGTCAATATTCAGTTCCTTTGCGCCCATTCCTGCGAGCTGTGAACCGATACCGATTCCCAGTGCATAGCTTAATTTATCCATTATCGTTCTTAATATTATTAATAATTAATGTGCAAAGATACTATTTTTAAGGTATAGTTTTGCATTAATCGGATTAAAATTACTAAATTTGTCAAAGAGAGCGGAGGAATACTGTGCAAGTTAAAGGTATCGACAAAAAACAAGAAGTATATTATTAGTACTTCATTTGTCCAAAACTCTATTTGCAAATGTTTGGGAATTAATGCCTATAACCTCGTCTACTTCCTTCAAGCCTCAACTCATAAAAGACAGACGTATGAAGAAAATCGTATTCTTAACAGGTGCTGGAATGTCCGTAGAGAGCGGCTTCAAGACCTTTCGCGGCAACGATGGATTATGGGAGGATTACCCTGTTGAACAGATAGCTACGCACGAAGGCTGGGTAACCAACCCCACACTCGTTAACAACTTCTACAACAATCTACGCAAAAAACTCCATGCTGCCAAGCCTAATGAGGGTCATCGCCTTATCAAGGAACTTGAAAAAGACTATGATGTGACGGTGATTACGCAGAATGTTGACGACCTTCACGAGAAAGCTGGGGCTTCAAAGGTTATCCATCTACATGGAGAACTAACAAAGGTATGCTCAAGTAAGGCTCCTTACGATAGCCGATACATACAGGAACTACCTAAAGATAACTGCGAAGTAGCCCCTGAAACACTTGCAGAAGACGGTAGTCTATTGCGCCCTTTCATTGTCTTTTTCGGCGAATCAGTCCCAATGATTGAGCCAGCTGCTGAGGTTGTGGCACAAGCAGATATCCTTGTTATCATCGGGACATCGCTGGTTGTTTATCCAGCTGCAGGTCTTGTGCAATACACCCGACCAGGAACTCCTATCTATCTGATTGACCCAGACGATACGCCAGCACATGCTTCTGGACGAATAACACATATCAAAAAGGGTGCAAGCGAAGGTATGAAAGAACTGATGAAGCTATTATAACGATTCACATACAGCCTATACATGTACGATAAAACATACTCATTTATTAAAAACTTAGAATACATAACCCACAAAACCTTTATTTGCTTTATTCTCTTTGAGCAATAAACGAAAGTGGATATCAATGATTAAACAAATGAAGAAACTATTATCACTCCTCTTCTTAGCCCTCATGGCACTGCCTATCATGGCTCAGAAGAATGTTTACAAGTTTAGTGTAAAGGACGGAAACGAACATACCGTCAAGTTGAAGGACTACAAGGGTAAGGTGCTACTCATCGTCAATACGGCGACAAAATGTGGATTTACACCACAGTATGAAGCCTTACAGAAACTCTATGACACCTATAAGAATCAAGGGCTCGTAATCCTTGACTTCCCTTGTAATCAGTTTGGCGCACAGGCTCCAGGCTCTTTCCGCGACATTCACTCCTTCTGCACAGCTAACTATGGTACGACTTTCCCACAGTTTGCAAAGGTTAATGTCAATGGTCGTAACGAATCACCACTTTACACTTACCTGAAGGCTCAACAGCCATTCAAGGGCTTTGACATGAATAATAACATCGGTAAGTTCCTTGATGAGAAGTTCCGTGCGGAGAATCCTGATTATGCTAAGGATCCAAGTATCAAATGGAACTTCACAAAGTTCCTCATAGACCGACAGGGACATGTCATCGACCGCTTTGAGCCAACAGCCGATATGAAAGACGTTGAGGCTGGTATCAAGGCTGCATTGAAGATGAAATAAAAGCTAATGGAGCTATTAGCCTTATTGGACTAATAGGGCTTATGAGCCTAATAAAACAATAAGCCTTATGGGGCAAATGAGCCTAATTAGGCTAATAAGCCCAATAATAACAAAGCAAATCCGGCTGACACGTAACCACGTATCAGCTGGATTTCTTTCGTTTATTCAGCAGCAAGCTTAACAGCCTTCTGCTTATTCTTATTAGATGATTTCTTCTTCACTTTAAATTTATCAAATCCCTTACCGAACACACCCATTACTTGGCTCTGTGTTACAAAAGCATCTGGGTCAATATCATCAATCATACGATAAACGTATGATGCCTCACGCTGGCGAGTCACAACAATAACAATCTTTATATTGTTACCAGTATAATAACCCTTCGCGTCGATAATCGTACTACTACGGTGTGGCTGCCCCTGCGATATCATATCGCAAATCTCCTTATAACGCTCAGAAATAATAAGGAACTGCACCGAACGACGACTGGAGTTGATAACTTGATCAAGTACAAAAGAGGTGACAATCAGGTTAACATATCCATAGATAACCTGCTCCCAACTATGAAGAACAAGATAACTACCCGTTACGATGGTCATATCCACTAACAAGATAACACGTCCAAGAGAGATATCACGGTATTTATTGACAATAGCTGCAACGATATCAGAGCCACCAGAACTACCATTATAGGAAAGTCCAAAAGCTAAACCAACACCACAAAACGATGCACCGATGATAGCTGCCATAAAAGGCTCATCATGTAAGAGACCTGGAGAAGGACAAAACGGACCAATAAGCCTCGTCATAATGGTCAACATTACAACGCCATAGATGGTACGAATACAAAACTTTAATCCCAATACTTTCAAGGCAATAGCCAGCAGAATAGCATTCAGAACAAAGTAAGTGTTGCTGACAGGGATATTTTGTCCCCATTGTAAGATGGATGCCAAACCTGCAACTCCACCATTACCGATGTGATTAGGTAGTAGAAAAACCATCCAGCCGATAGCATAGGACAGCATACCTACGGCTATCATTACATAGTCTAAGATTTCCCGATAAAGGACCTTCTTATTAATCTTGTTAATCATACATTTAAGGATATGAGTGAAATGACGCTACAAATTTAGATAAATTTTCCGAAACAAAGCACTTGCACAGAAAAAATAGAGTACCTTTGCAGAAAATAATATATACCCTAAGGATGTAGAAGAAAAGCCACACATGGCAATTCATAGGGAAGCACAGCATATATATCCATAAAAGATTGCTTTTGACGGATATATTGACGAGTGGCAAAGACATCGTCCACATCCTCTCCCACTTGCATCTTTTTGCAGAAAATTAGCAACATGCCAGAAGATTTTGACATACATGAAGAAAGGCTGAATTCCGTTGAGAAGGATTTTGAAAATGCCCTGCGCCCACTGAAATTTGATGATTTCAGCGGACAGCAGAAGGTTGTCGAAAACCTCAGCGTCTTTGTTGAAGCCGCTAAGTTCCGTGGCGAACCGCTCGACCACTCCCTCTTGCACGGTCCTCCGGGATTGGGTAAGACGACGTTGAGTAATATCATTGCCAACGAATTGGGCGTCGGTTTCAAGATTACCTCAGGTCCAGTGCTCGACAAACCGGGCGACCTTGCAGGTATTCTAACCTCCTTAGAGCCTAACGATGTCTTGTTTATTGACGAGATACACCGCCTTTCTCCTGTCGTAGAGGAGTATCTTTACTCTGCGATGGAGGACTATCGCATCGATATTATGATTGATAAGGGACCATCTGCACGTTCTATCCAGATTGACCTCAACCCATTCACTCTCGTTGGTGCTACGACACGAAGCGGACTGCTCACTGCCCCACTCCGTGCTCGATTCGGTATTAATCTCCATTTAGAGTATTACGACCCAGAGACTTTGAAGCGCATTATCAAGCGTTCGGCAGCCTTATTAAAAGTGCCTATCGTGGACGAAGCTGCAGATGAAATAGCACGTCGCTCACGTGGTACGCCACGTATCTGTAATGCCCTACTCCGCCGTGTACGCGACTTCGCACAAGTGAAGGGTAATGGTACTATCACACCCGAAATCGCAACGATGTCACTGCAATCATTGAACATTGACAAATATGGTTTGGACGAGATAGATAATAAGATTCTACTCACCATTATCGATAAATTCCGTGGCGGTCCAGTAGGTGTTTCTACCATTGCCACTGCTATCGGTGAAGATTCTGGTACGGTAGAAGAGGTTTACGAACCTTTCCTTATCATGGAAGGATTTATCAAACGAACCCCTCGTGGACGTGTGGCAACGCAGCTTGCCTACGACCATCTCGGACGAAACTCATATCAAGACAATCCTCTACAACCGGGATTATTCGATTAAAAGATACTCCATTGCAAACGTTCACTATGAACAATGCAATGGAGTTTTTCTTTTATTCGTTCCTTTACGCACTGATGTTTGTAAACTATTTTCATGCAGTTCAAAAACAACACATGCTCTTTTGGCTTCTAAAAGACGCCTAATTGACTTGCAAAAGACGCCCTTTAAGACCCTTACTAACGCCCTTTTGGAGTCCAATTAAGCACCTTTTACTTTACCACTTTATAACTAACTGATTTACTGATGATTACAAACTCACATTTTACACGTATTTTTATCCTTGTTTATTGATGTTTTACACGATTTTATGTAATGATTTTTCAAAACCTTATCTATGGATTTTCAAGGTTTTAAAAAGAAAAGGTTTTCTGTGTCAAAGGAGGATTATAAATTGCTAACACCTATCAAACCACGATTTTTAAGAGGCTAATTATTCTTTTACAACTACATCTTTTTGAAGTGTCCTACTAATTTCCTAACTTTGTCGCTATGATTATTCAAATGCATAAACCAAAGGCAAGAATGGAAGAACTGGACTTTCTTAAGTTCGTCTTCATCACATTAATGATTGCCTTCCACCTTACATATATTGGCGACACCTACCCTGTTGCTAAACAGTTGGTCTATACTTTTCACATGCCGGGCTTCCTATTGGTGTCGGGTTATCTGTTTAATGTGAATAAGTCGTGGGCTGCTTTTAGGAAAACAATGCTTTGGATATTCATTCCATACGCAGTGATGGAAAGCGGATATACCGTAATGGCTTCGCTACTCCCTATCCGTGAACACATTGATCATCTAACCGCAGGAGTACTGATTGACCATATCTTCCTTCATCCGATGGGACCTTATTGGTATTTACATACCTTAATGATTTGCGGTATCTTTTATTATATTGCATTCAAGAAACCTGAAGGACGTTTTTCATCGGTATTGAAACAGGAGAAACCACTGCTGCCTATCAAAATGCTGAGTTTGGAAAATCAGGTGCTATTAGGTAGGTTTACCCTTCTTGCTCTATTCCTTTGGTTGCTCTCTTACGGCTGCGAACTACTCTCAATAGCCAATGCAGCCTACTTTCTTGTAGGTGCTATTGTGCGCCAAGTTGTGGGCAATTTCCGTCTGGCTTTCCCTGCACGTTGGTGGACAATAGGACTTTTAGTAGTATGGTGTATCGACCCTAATCACTATGATAAGGCATCATTTGCAGGTGCGTGTTTGGTTTTCTTAGTTATTGGTTCGTTGTTGTGGATTTATCAATTAGGGATTCCTCAACCTCTGCGCGACCTCTTTCTCTTTATCGGTCGTAACACTTTGCCCCTCTTACTCTTCTCTCCTATCTTCACGATTCTTGCCAAATTCTATCAGCCTTTGCTGCTTCGTGTAGAGCCAACGGGAATGTTCTTCCTTGCGGTCAGTGTGGTATTTGCCATTACAGGCTCGTTTGCCATAACATGGTTGATGGATGTTACGGGCTTCTCTAAGCTATTCTTTGGAAAGAAAGGGCTGATATAAGAAAGGGATTAAGTGGTTATTGTTGATTAGGCTAATTGGCCCTATTAGCTAATTAGCCCAATAAGGCTAATCAGGCTAATAAGTTTTCCCTATATTCTCTCCTGCTTTAGCGGTGTTCCGTCGAGCGTATAAGCTGTAAAGACACCATGCTCGTAAGTCATGAAGGTAGCCACATTCCCTCCTTTTGGGAAAGTGATAGAACCGAGATTACAAACAAGCGTACCCTCCTGCTGAGTGAGTTCCCAGAGATGAGTATGTCCATAGACAATCGCATCGACATTCCCTTTTGGCATAGAGGATTTGTTATAGATATGTCCGTGAGTCAAGAAGAGTTTTCGCCCTTCATCAACCAACATCAGATAGTCGGACATCATTGGGAAATCAAGTAACATCTGGTCTACCTCAGCATCACAGTTTCCACGTACTGCCACAATGTTTTTGGCACGTTTGTTCAGTGCTTCCACAATCCCTTTGGCATCTATTCCTTCTGGGATAGAGTTGCGTGGACCATAATTCAGTATGTCTCCAAGTACGCAAAGCATATCACAATGCTCGCGATCATAGAATTGTAGCACCTTCTCCAGTGCTGGCAGACATCCGTGGATATCTGATACCAATAGATATTTCATATCACTTTGATTGTTTGTTTCTATGGCAAAGGTAATGTTATTTTCTCATATATCCTTTTAATTTAATACCTACTAACAAATTGTTGATTGTTTGACAGATTCTTTCCTCACCTTGGCAGGCTGTAAGAATGAAATATATTTGGATAGTAACAACGCTCTACAGATTATGTAAAAAGATGACATTGACACTCAATTGTTTCCTTGTATAAATAACACTTACACACGAATTCAACACTAAATGTTATTTTTTAAATTATTCACACGAATTTATTTGATTGTTTGAAACTTTTAGTTATATTTGCGACATAAACATCTATTACAGATAACCTTAATTGAAAGTTACATTATGACCAGCCTTATGAATATGAAAAGACTCTTATTTTCTACCTTATTTATGCTGTCGGCAATCGTCAGCTCTGCCCAACAGGTTTTTACAACCAAGGGTGTTGTTGTCGACGAAACTGGTGAAACGATTATTGGTGCAACTGTTCAGATAATCGGTGACAGCAAAATGATAACTGCAACGGATACAGATGGTAAGTTTACCCTTGACAATGTTAAATCCGGTGCTAAGTTGGAAGTGTCTTATGTCGGCATGAAGACTTTTATTGGGCCTGCCAAGCCGACCATGAAGATTACGATGATTAATGACAACTCTGCGTTAGACGAGGTGGTTGTAACTGCCTTCGGTGAACAAAAGCGTTCGGCTTTTACAGGCTCTGCTGCTATTGTTGACTCTAAAAAGATTGAACATAAGCAAGTCAATAACGTAATGAGTAGTTTGAAAGGTGAGGCTGCTGGTGTTCAGATTATAGACAACAGCGGAGAACCTGGTTCAACCCCTTCTATCCGTGTACGTGGTTTTAGTAGTATTAGCGCAGGACAAAGCCCTCTGATTATAGTAGATGGTGCGCCTTACGATGGCGGTTGGAACAATCTTAACCCTGCCGATGTGGCATCTGTAACCGTTTTGAAAGATGCGTCTTCTACCGCACTCTATGGAGCACGAGGAGCCAATGGTGTTATCATGGTGACAACAAAACATGCACAAGTTGGTAATGCGCATATTTCTGTTGATATGAGATGGGGTACGAATAGTCGTATTAAACGCTACTATGAGACTATCGATGATCCTGTTAAATACTATGAGGTTTACTATAATGCACTGTATAATTATCAACTGAAAGGACTCGGATTGACCCCTGCTCAAGCTACTATTGAGGCTAACAAACAACTCGTTGCACCTGGTGCTGCGGGTGGATTGGGATATCCAATATTTACTGTTCCAAACGGAGAACAGCTCATTGGGGAAGATGGTCGTATGAATCCACATGCCACATTAGGACGTGTTATTGAGCATAATGGTAAACGGTATACTATCCTACCAGACGATTGGAAGAACCTTGCCTTTCGTAACGGATTACGCAAAGAGTATGATGTAAACCTGACTGGAGGTAGCGATAAGATGCAATACTACCTTTCTTTGGGTTACTTAAACAATGAAGGTGTGGCATATCATTCGGACTTTGAACGTATTACCGTTCGTGCCAAAGCAGACTATGAAGCACGCAAATGGTTGAAGGTGGGTACGAACATGAACTTCTCTCGGGCTAAATACCATGTGATACCATCAGATGATAATGGTCTTTTCTATCAGTTGAATAATGTCGCACCTATCTATCCTGCCTTCATTCGTGATGAACAAGGGAACATCATGACAGATGATAATGGACAGATGTATGACTATGGTAATGGTGCTGTTATTGGACTAAGACGTCCTATGTTACCTAACATCAATCCATTACAAGAGAATGCGTTGAATACGAATAGTTCGAAAGTTAATATGTATTCGCTCTATGGCTATGCGAATATCATGCCTCTTGAGGGATTGAAGATTACCCTTAATGGTACGGTGACCGTCAACAACTCACGTGGAACTGAGACAAAACAGCCTTTCTATGGATACAGTCATACGGCTTATCCAACGGGTTTTGTGACCAGAACAAGTGATCAAACCTTCTCTTATAACTTCCAACAACTCGTGAATTACAACCATGACTTTGGTCATCATCACATGGAATTGCTCCTTGGTCATGAGTTCTATCGCTACAACTACGAAAGCTTGTGGGGTAGTAAACTTGGTATGGCATCCTACTTTACCAACCAAACTCTTGCTGGAGCAATAAAGATGGATAACACAGGAGAGTCTGGTAATAGTGAATATGAGTCTGAAGGCTTCTTCTTCCGTGGGCAATACGACTACGATCAGAAGTACTTTGGAAGTCTTTCTTTCCGTCGTGATGCTTCCAGTCGCTTTGATCCTAATCATCGTTGGGGTAACTTCTACTCCTTTGGTGGTGCTTGGACTATTACGAAAGAGCCTTTCATGAAGCCTTTCAAATGGTTGAATATGTTGAAACTAAAGGCTTCTTTCGGTCAGCAAGGTAATGATAATATTGGTGATTTCCACTATCTTGATACTTATAGTATCGTAAACACGAACAATAAGGTTGGATTAGTTCTGTCTGAAAAGGGCAACCCTAATATTACTTGGGAGACTAATAACAACTTCAATGCAGGCTTCGATTTTGAATTGTTCAATAGCCGTTTGCGTGGTAGTATTGAGTATTTCTATAAGAAAACAACTGATATGCTCTGCTTTGTCTTTGCTCCCTACTCGGCTGGTTACAAAGGAACGTACGACAATATCGGTGATATGACGAACAAGGGTGTGGAGGTTGATCTCTCTGCTACCGTCTTAAAAACTAAAAATATCTCATGGGATGTCAACGTGAATGCAACTACTTACAAGAATGAAATCATCAAACTCGCTGACGTCCTCAAAGCTGATCTCGTTGTAGATGGGCACCCTGGCTATAGTAGTGGCGAACGAATCTATGCAGAGGGACTCCCTATCTACGAGTGGTATATGCCTCGTTATGCAGGTGTCTCTAATGAAGGAAAGGCTATGTGGTACTACACTGCCCCTGACGGAACCCTTAAAACGACAGATGTATATGGTAATGCGAGTTATTACTCATGCGGAAGTCCACACCCAGACCTCTATGGTGGCTTTGGAACAACGCTGAATGCGTATGGTTTCGACTTCTCTATCTCCTTCGCTTATTCGTTAGGAGGACTCTCATACGACTATGGTTATGCAGGTTATATGGGTCCACCAAGTGGCACCTTAGGAGGAGCAACCATCCATAAAGATGTTCTCAATGCATGGTCAGTAGACAATCCAAACAGTAATATCCCACGTTGGCAATACGACGACCCAAACATTAGTTCTCAATGCGACCGTTTCCTCATCAGCGGTAGTTATCTAAGCTTACAGAATATCAACCTTGGCTACACCCTACCTAAGCTATGGGTAAGCAAGATTGGATTGGAGAATGTACGCATATATGTGGCTGCTGACAACGTATACTTTTGGAGTAAGCGTAAGGGATTCGACCCACGTGGTTCCTTCTCAGGAGGTAGTAGTACATCCATCTATAGCCCAACGAGAACCATCTCTGGTGGTATTAAACTAACATTCTAACCATCTTCTTACATTAATAGTACGTCATTATGAAACGCTTAATATCAAATCACATCATAACGTTGGCTATCGTTGCTATTACCTTTGGCTTTACTTCTTGTATCGATAGCATTGAACCGTCAGAGGTATTAACTTCTGACCAAGTAAGAAAGATGCCTTCTTCACAAGAAGGACTCATCAATGGTATCCTTTCTTATATGATAACCTTTGACTCTTGGGGTTCTGGTGATCCTCTCAACGACTGGGGTTATCCTTGTCAGATGCACTATAGGGATGTATTAGGAAGTGATTTCCCTGTTTATAGTAGTAACTATAGCTATTGGACAACAGTGGAAAGCGGTGTCAACACCCGCTTCAAGGCTTATTACACCTATCGTTTTTACTACGATTTCATTGCTACCTGTAACAATGTAACAAGTGTAGTAGATCCTGCCACAGCCTCACCAACCTCTAAAAACTACTTAGGTATAGCTCTGGCTTATCGTGCAATGGCATATCTTGACATAGCTCGTCAGTTCGAATTCAAGAAGACTGGCATTACAAGTTTGGATGATAAAGCGACAAAAAATGGAATATGGGGACTCACAGTTCCTATCGTTACCGAGAAAACGACAAAGGAAATGCAACGTCACAATCCACGTGCTCCGTTCTATAAGATGTATCGCTTCATCCTTACTGACCTCAACCATGCCGAGGAGTATCTGGCTAATTATACACGTCCCGACAAGAACTTGCCTAACCTTAGTGTAGTCTATGGACTCAAGGCACGCCTTTGGATGGAAATGGCAAGCCGTTTTGATCAGAGCAGTGCAGACCTTAATGCAGCTATAGCAGCAGAAGATTCAGCAAGCATTGAGTATGATAAGTTAGGTATAACCACAGCTCGTGAGTGCTATGAAAAGGCACGCACCTATGCTCGTAAGGCTGCCAGTGGTTACAGTCCTGTTACCGAAGCACAGTGGCATAGTACACAAGACGGCTTTAACAAGGAAAACCAAGCATGGATGTGGAAGTTAGGTTATACCACACGTGAGCAAATCAGCTATATCTACTATACCTTCACCAGCACCATGTCATCAGAAACTACTTGGGGACTTGCTGGTGCATACGGTGCTACTCGTATGATTGGTAGTGCGCTATACGATAAGATGCCTGAGGGTGACTGGCGTCGCTATTCATGGATTGATCCAGATGCTGCGGGTACACATGAGGGTTACGAGAAATACGATTCGATTACAATTGGTACCAAAAAGGAAAGACTTACCCTCTTAGACGAGGAGGCATGGACACAGTTACCAGCCTATGCTAACATCAAGTTCCGGCCTGCAAAGGGTAATATCTTTGATTCTTACGAAGGACAATTCATCAGTCTTCCATTGATGCGCATGGAGGAAATGATGTTCATCGACATTGAAGCAACCGCTCACCTTGATGGTGTTGCAGCAGGTGTTACGGCTTTGAAGGACTTTATGAATACTTATCGTTACACCGACAACTCCTATCAGGCAGCCAATGCCACTACAATGGAGGACTTTATAAAAGAATTGATGGTACAGAAACGTATAGAGTTCTGGGGTGAAGGAATCACTTACTTCGACTACAAGCGTCTTGCTCTTCAGGTTCGTAGAAAGGACAACACCAACTATGAAGCTTCTGCCCGAATCAATTCAAAGGAAGGTTATGTATGCCCATGGATGAACTTCTTTATCCTTGAATACGAAACCCACAACAATGTGGCATGTAAACCAAACCCTGATACCTCTGGTAGTTTGACGGTTACAAATCAGTAATAATAGTTAGTGAAAAAGAAAGTTGTTAAATAAAAAGCAGACGCTAAAAGACGAACCTATTGTTTTGGCTTTGGCGTCTGCTTTCTTTAATTTAGGAAAGATGGAGATAAGAGATATCTTTAAGCTTCGCAAGCAGGGACGAACGGAGGAGGCATACGCTGCCATTCTGCCAATGTACGCTGTACACAAGGGGCATTATACCACAATAGCTATGTTCTGGGTGGGCGTAGACATGATGAAACTACGCTATCAACAACGTCAGTTAGAAGAAGCTTATAAGATATTCAGAAGTTTGCTCAGGCTCTATCCTACAATGGACGACAAGGACTTAAAAGGGCAGAGTGCCTTAATGCGTGCAGCCTTATTGGTTTTCGACCACCATCCAGGATTCTCTATGCTCGACTTTATCTCACAATGGGGTATCACCCGACTAACAGATGAAGACTGGACAATGGAGCAAGGCAACGGTCATCCTATTCCCTCAATAGGAATGCGTATCGTGGGAAAAGTCTTTAAGGAAGTGGAAAGTAAGCCAACAGTTGACATGGCTTTAAAGGCTGCACCAATATTAGCGGAAGCCCTGAAACATAGCCCTTACAATATGCACAACCAACGTTACAAAGCGATGGTCTATCGAATTATGGGCAAAAAAGATAAGGCTATCAACATCTATACCCACCTGATCAAGAACCACCGACAGTCCTATCTCTTTCATGAACTGTCAGAACTCATTGATGACGAACGCTACAAGATTGCACTTCTCTGTAAAGCGATTTCCGTACAACGAGAGGAAAAGTTCCGCCAACGTATGCGCTTCACTCTTGCTGGCTTACTCTTTAGAAAGGACAAAGCCCGCGCCCGCTACGAATTAGATAAATGTATTGCCATGCGAAAGCAGTTAGGCTATTCCATTACATGGGAAATGCAAAACCTCGCAGCAAGTCTAAAAGAAATAGAACCCGTAACAGAAGGTGACGAAAAAAGCTTTTATAGAGAGCAAGAAGTGGTATTAAAAGAACTTGCAAGGTAGGCTTTCTCCATAGCTAACTATTTTTCTTATCTTTGTAGCACATTTTATTGAATAATTAAATCTACCTTATGAAACATTTATTTCTATCAGCCTTAATACTTATGGGACTGACATCATGCCAGATTTCAGGCTTAACTTCTGGCTATTCTCATCTATCGGATGCACAAAAGAAGAGAGTTATAACACTTGAAGAAAACATTGACGATATTCATGACTTCTCAAAAGTATACAAAGTCAGCCTTAATCAGGTAAAACAATATATCGAAACACACGATAAAGTACTGCTATATAATTATACTCCTTTCTGTCATTCTACCTATTGTGTGTCGCCTGCAGCCTTAGTATCTCAATGCAAAGACAAGGGAATTAACATCCTTGTCATATCGAATATATATGATGACATATTCAAACAAAAGCATACTACGTTCCCCATGCTGATGATTGATACAAAGCAGTTCCCGACTAAATGGAGGGCAAAATACCTTAAACAATTCTATTTTCCCTTGACCGGACACACAGACAAAGAACTGAACTACGCAAGTTATCATTACTTTGAGAAAGGGAAGTACATCAAGAGTTACAAGAACCCAAATGATATTTGATTTTCTTATCATGGTAGAATAAAAGCCACCATAATCTCTGACTCCGTCTGGGACTTACACAAAAAGACAAAGAAATATATTGACAAAATATTCTAAGAAAAGGTAGAAAAATGGCTTAAAAACGGCTTGTTTTAACACCTTCGTAAGTTACTTGTTATCAAATAGTTGCAAAGAGGGATTTCAAAAGGTGCTTAATAAGGCTTCAAAAGGGCGTTAGTTAGACCTCAAAAGAGCATCTTTTGCAAGCCAAAAGGACGTTAATTGCAAGCCATTTAGTGGTCTTTACAAAATCAGTATGTGAAAAATTTGGACAAACAGAACGAAACAAAACTCTAAAAGATAGGGTAACTAAACGGGAGATTCTCCACATCTAATTCTATTCTTTATCATCATGAAAAACGTCAAAGCAGATCTATAAGGAGAAAAGAAACAATCGAACACAGTGGTTTTAAGCTGTAGAGAACGTCATATCAGTGGGATATTAGACAACTTCCACAGCCACCATAAAAAGAAAGATGCCATATCCAACGTGTGGATACAGCATCTTCATTATTGTTAGTATGTGAAAAGCAGCTTTTTACTGCTAATCAACACAACCCCAAAAGACTTTTTACTTTCACTCTCTCCTCTGTGCAAGCATAGTGCTCTGTGACAAGATAGCATCAAGTTTCTCCTTTGAAAGGAGGATTATGCTCAAGTACGAGGTCATAAACAGATCCACCAGTCTCAAGGGCTCCTTAGCAATCTTCGTACATCA